>JANMAD010000493.1:0-6897 GCA_031359515.1 Acidobacteriota bacterium
ACGGCACTTGCACGGGTCTCGTGTTAGGGGGAAGGATACCGGGACTAGCACATCCCGGTGAAAGGGGCCGATAAAAGTACGACCAAGGCAGGACGCATAACCCGCCCTGCCCGCGTCGTTGACTAAACAAGTCGGGGCGAGTACTGTTGCGACTCATTCGTGACGGTTGCCGTTGTTCGCGTTGTGCCCCGCTGTGTTCCCGGTGTGGGCGTTGCCGTTTGCATTCGTCGCGCGCACCCCGGCGGTGTTCGCGTTCTTGTTGTCGTTCGTCAACACAGCCGTGTTCGACTAGACCGTATTGCCGTTCAAGTTCGACGGCATATTCGCGTTCGGCTCAACGACGCCGTTCCGATTCGGCGAATCGGTGTTACCGGTCGTGTTGTTCGCGTTACTACCACCACTATTGCCATTCATCGTAGTGTCACTACGGCCGCAGCCAGCACCATGACCCCGGCAAGCACCGCCGGGAGAATTAATCTTCGTCGCATGTAACGCTCCCATTAAATGTGCTGTTCTGTCACGGAGCGAGCCGCGCGATGATACCTATCGCGCGGCTCGCTGCCCCTTCTTTGACGACCGGCCACCGGACTTAACGACCGGCGCGATCATCATCATCCGGGTTCACATGCTCCGCCACTTCATGGCCACCGACTGCACCGGCCACGCCCCCGACCACGCCGCCGACCGCAGTCCCGACAACTGGCACGACAGAGCCGATAGCAGCACCCGCCGCCGCCCCACCGACCGCACCTGCGCCCGTACCCACGGCGTGGACACTCTTACCATGGTTCTTCCACTCGTTCTCGAAGTAGTCCGCGTCTTCGTCGGAGCGCGGATTGACGCCCATGAAGACGCCGCCGCGCTTAATCCCCGACTCGTACTCTGCCGCGTGCTCCTCCGGGATTCCGTGCCCGACTAACGCGCCAATCAATCCGCCCGTCAGCGCGCCCGCACCGCCACCCGCCAGCGCCGCCGCAATGGGCCCGGCGATGAGTAACCCGATGCCGGGCAGCGCCAGCGTTGTGCCGATAGCGGCTATGGCAGCGAGCGTCGCGCCGACACCGCCGCCGATGGCCGCGCCTTTACCCGCATCTTCCCATGCCTTCGTGCCCAGTTCCGTATCCTGATCGGCAAAATGTTTCTTGCGCGTCTCGTCCGACATGATCAAATTCAAATCGTCTTTGCCATAGCCACGGGTGGTCGCCGACTGGTAAGCGCGCTCAGCACTGTCGCGGTCGTCGAACAGCCCCGTGATCATCCGGTTCGACTGCTGCCGGGCAGCACCCGTATTAGCCTCCGCCGCACCCGCACGTTTGAGGGCAGGGTTGCCCGTGACCGCGCCTGCGGCCTCTTTAACATCACCCTTGACCCGCTCGCCGAAGGCTGATGCTTCTTCGCCGACGCTATCGCGTTTGTATTCGTCCATAGTCGTATTCTCCTTCTAGTTAGTAATGCCCTTCGAACAGGGATGATTGAAGACGTTGTAGTACTGCCGTCTTACATAACCCGGCTCACACTGTGGCGCGGCGAAACAGCGCATGGTACGCCACTAGGAAGACCACCGCGCCGATGACGGCGACAATGAGACTCCACAGGTTCAGCCCGGTGACGCCGGTCGCACCGACCAGGTTGAACAGGAAGCCGCCGACGATGGCCCCGACGATGCCAAGCACAATGTCGAGGATAAGTCCTTCGCCCGTCTTGTTGACGAGTTTGCTGCCGATGAAACCGGCGATCAGTCCCAGCACGATCCATGCGAGTATTGACATTTCTTTGCCCTCCCTGAGCTAAGTCCCAAGCCACGAGTCACTTTGTAGCCGCAGCATCACAGGTGATGCCATGGTGCGTACTTTTGCAGTACGTACAAATTTGTTTCGTTAGCTAAAGATGCAATAGGTGTACCAAGATAGTAAGTGCGGCAACCTTAGCCTAGCGCTGTCGACTGTGGGTCACATAAGGGCGTAACTAGGGCTTACTATGAACAGCAGCGGGCGCAGGGCAAGGGCCACCATGCAGCGGTGCGAGCCCTGACCTGCAAGTGGAGCAGAATCATCTACAAATAGTTGGAATGGACTGCCCTCATAAATGAGACAGGAGGTTAGGGTGGTATCCTTGCCAAAGGAGAGTACCCATGACCCTCAAGCGGCGTCAGTTCACCAAAGATGTCAAGCTCCAAGTCGTGCGCGAAGTCGAAGCTGGTAAATAGTGGCGCAAGCCGCCCGTGAACATCAGCTTCATCCAAACACGATTATCAAGTGGCGCAAGCTCCACCAGCAGTATGCCGAGCGTGCCTTCGCGGGCAACGGCCAGACCTACAAAGATGAGGCGCGCATCGCCGAGCTCGAATGCCTCGTCGGGCAGGTGACGATGGAAAACGCGCTGCTAAAAAAAGCCTTGGCGCGGCTCGAAGCGCACCAGCGACCTTGACCCGACAATGGAGGCAGGAAGTGACGGCGCTGGTGCAACAACAAGCCGAGGCGACCACTGTGGCTGTCTCATGTCGCGCGCTTGAGTTGCCACGCTCGACTTACTACCGCCGCCTCAAGCCGACGGCCGAAGCGCAGGTCACCTTGCGCGGTCTGGTTCAGCAGGTCGCTTTGGAGTGGCCGTCTTACGGCTACCGCCGGATCACGGCGGAACTCCACCGGCGCGGCCAAGTGGTCAACCGCAAGCGGGTGCTGCACCTGATGCGTGAAGATAATCTGCTGTGTTTACGCAAGCGCCGCTTTATCCACACGACGAACTCCGACCACCGGCTGCCCGTGTATCCGAACCTCGTGCCGGAGTTGGCCGTCACCGCCTGCGACCAACTGTGGGTCTCAGACATCACCTACATCCGGCTTCAGCGCGAGTTCATTTATCTGGCTGTCATCCTCGATGCCTTCAGCCGCCGACTAATCGGCTGGGCGCGCGAACGCTCGCTGGAAACGGAGTTGGCTCTCGGTGCGCTACGCATGGCGCTTGCGGCGCGTACCATCACATGGCGTAGAGGATACCGGATAGCTTTCGTGCTAGTGCCACGACTTTTACGTTGGTGACCATGTGCATCGGGCAACCTGGCGTTGATATACTTGCGCAGGCGAGTGGGACAGGAGTTTTGAGTCATGGTAAACCCAATGCTCTCACGAGTCGCTAACTCGTGACCACTCGCTTACTTACAAAATGTGTCCCGACATCAGGAGTATGTCTTAAATGCCAACCCGAAATTTAACTAGCTGCGTGCGCACATTGATTTGCCTTTTAGTGCTGGCAGCGGCATCAGCTTCTTTCGCGCAGACGAATGATAAACCGGCGTTGGTGCTGCAAGCCGGGCATACAAGCGCTATCAATTCCGTCGTCGTCAGCCCGGACGGAAAGTTGATTCTCACTGCCAGCGATGACCTGACGATCAAACTTTGGGATGCCGCTTCGGGGCGCGTGATTCGTGTCCTTAGCGGACATACCAAGACGATCAACCGCGCGCTATTCAGTCCCGACGGTAAGACAATTTTTTCGGCGAGCGAAGATGGCACGGTGCGGATTTGGGACGTAGCGAGCGGGCGCGCCGTGCGCACGCTGGACACGAAAGAGTCGGTTTCCGGTGTCTCGCTCGCCGTCAGTCCTGACGGCAAATACGTCGTGCGCTCACAAGAGAAAACGCAGATCTGGGATGTCTTTACTGGCCAATTGCTCCGCACGCTCGACCGCCGCCTGCTCTCGCTCACCTTCAGCCCCGACGGGCAGATGCTCGCTGCCGTCGGGTTTAACGACAAGCGCAGTGTTGAATTACTGAATCCCCAAACCGGCGCAGTGCTCCGCGAGCTGCCGGCTAATACTTCGCTGTCCGATCAGTCTTTGGCTTTCAGCCCCGACGGAAAACTGTTGGCAATTATCACAGCCGACAACACGATTGATTTGTGGGACGTGACGAAAGGCAGCGTGAGCCGCAGTTTCAAAGATAAACATTATGTTGATTTACCGACGACGACTTTTAGCCCCGACGGAAAACTGTTGTTGCTTTCCAATGCGCCCGGACGCGACCTTATCAAAAAATATCTTGATCTATATGACGTGCGCTCCGGCTCTCTCTTCAAGCGAATTGATGTAAGCGCCATGGATTCATTCCAAGCTAATTCGGTCTCCTTTCAGCCCGACGGCAAGACTTTTTTGACCGCCGGTTATACGAACCTTTCGCAATGGGATGTGGCCAACGGAACTCTTGTGCGCCACTTTGAGCTTGCGCCGGACAAGCGCGCCGCGTTGGTCGTCGATGCGCCGCACAAAACTATCTTACTCGGCGTCGAACAGGCGGGCGCGAAATCATGGGACGCGAACTTCTCCGTGCAGTCGGAGTTTGCCGACAGTGATGCGTTCGATAAATTCTATTTCAGCCCCGACGGGCGCATCGCCGCCACCGACAACAAGAGCAACCCTTACCTCAGATTTTGGCGCACTGATACGGGGCAAATGATCGCCCAACTGGAAGAAAGCGTTGACTTGCTACGCTTCAGCCCAGACAGTCAGGCGATAGCACTGCTCAAAGGCAATGCTTCGATTGAAATTTACGATAGTCAAGCCGTTAAACTCATGCGCACCCTACGCGGGCACACAGGAGACGTGGTGGACGCGCAGTTCACGCCCGACGGCAAATATCTAGTTTCCATCAGCGCGGACAAGACGGCGCGTGTGTGGGACTGGCGAACGGGCGAATCGCTGAAGACTTTGGCCGGACTCCCCGCAGCGCCGAATGCTCTGGCGCTCGACAACAACACAATCGCAGTCATCTGCAACGATGCCAACGTGTCGGTTTTCGATGTGGCGACGGGTAAACCTATACGCACTTGGTCGGCGGGTAAAGGCTACGGGTGGGCAATGGCGCTCAGCCCTGATGGTCGCACGCTGGCAACCGCTACATATGAAACCAAAACCCGACTCTGGGACACCGCCACCGGGCAGTTGCAACAAAATTTAGGAGAGATTGAAAGCCGCAACTTTGTTGACCTGCTCGCGTTCAGTCCCGACGGTAATACCTTGATTTCACGCGAAAGGGAATCCGGCCCGACGCGCTTGTGGAATGTCAAAAGCGGTCAACTCGTGCGCGAGTGGAACAGTGAAAATTATGGTCTGCGCGTGAGCGCCGCAGCCTTTACGAAGGACGGCAAAGCGTTGCTCCTCACGACTGACTTGCAAGCGGGCGCATCGAATGCGCGCGATCTGGCAACGCGGATTTACGCGTCCGCGACGGGCGAATTGCTCGCCGACGTAATCGGCTTTGCGGACGGCTCATGGGTCGTCGTCGCGCCCGACGGTTTATTCGACGGCACGCCCGCTTCGTGGCCGAAACTTAATTGGCGCTTCGGCGGCACGACGGTCGCGCCCGTCGAATCGTTCTTTAACGAATTTTATTATCCCGGCTTGTTGACGGAAATACTTTCGGGCAAACGTCCGCGCGCCACGCGCGCCATCGCGCAGCTTGATCGGCGTCAACCGAAAGTCGAACTGCTTTATGCGGCCAAACAAGCGCACGAACAAGCGGCGACAACGCGCACCATAAACCTCACGCTCACAGTCACCGAGTCCGGACTGACACCGACGCAAACGACGGGCAGCGGCGCGCAAGACTTGCGACTCTTTCATAACGGCTCGCTCGTGAAAGTCTGGCACGGCGATGTACTAAAAGGACAATCAAGTGCGATTCTAGAGGCACAAATCCCAATCGTCGCCGGTGAGAACATTCTCACAGCCTATGCATTCAATCGCGACAACATTAAAAGTGCGGATGCCATGCTGACCATAGATGGGGCGGAGAGTCTGCGCCGCAAAGGTACAGCCTATGTCGTGTCAATTGGTGTGAACCGGTACGCGGCGAATCCTTTCTTTAGGAATTTGAAGTTTGCGGTCGCGGACGCTGAAGAGTTCGCTGCTGAGACTCAGCGCCAACAAGAGTACTTAGCCAAGTATGAGAAGGTTGAAGTGGTTAAGTTGACGGACACCGCCGCGACGAAAGCGAACGCCCTTGCCGAGTTAACAGGGCTAGCGAAGAAGGTACAGCCGGAAGACATGGTTATCGTCTACTTCGCCGGGCATGGACTGGCAGAAGCGGGACGCTTCTATCTCATCCCGCACGACATCGGTATAGGCGCGGCGGCTGACCAAAGCAACAAGCAAGCAATCCTCGACGCCATGCTCGCGGCGCATGGCATTTCAGATCTTGAGTTGGAAGACGCCTTAGAGGGCGTAGACGCTGGCCTGCTTACGCTTGTAGTTGATGCCTGCAACTCAGGGCAGGCGCTCGGCGGCGAGAATGAGGGGCGCGGGCCGATGAACTCGAAAGGCTTGGCGCAACTCGCCTACGATAAAGGTATGTACATCCTCACCGCCGCACAAAGCTTTCAAGCGGCACAAGAGGCGTCACAGGTGGGACACGGATTGCTCACCTATGCGCTGGTCGAAGAGGGCTTGAAACAAGCAATGGCAGACGATGAGCCTAAGGACGGGCAGGTTGATATCCGTGAGTGGTTAGATTATGCGACCCAGCGCGTGCCGCAGATGCAAGCGGAGAAGATGAAGGCGGCGCGTGGGCTGGGTTTGAACCTCTCATTCAAAGATAAGGAGAGAGGGCTAGATGGCGAGCAGCGGAGCGGACAACAGCCCCGCGTCTTCTATCGACGCGAACTGGAAGCGCAGCCGACGGTCATCGCTAAACCGAACGGAATACGGCTGCCGCAGTAATCTTTAACGCCACTTCTCCGAACGGGACAATATAACTGAACCGACCCGTTGCGCTTGACAACTTTCACCAATCACATAGAAAAGCGGCGAACTTATTGAGAGGGAATTGCACTGTAAAGTCTCGTTGGACACTAACGCGCAATTTGCCTTAGGACTTACGCAAGAACCATGTTGACGGACGGGGAT
>JANMAD010000555.1:0-15681 GCA_031359515.1 Acidobacteriota bacterium
TTCATTCGAGATCGGCATCACCGACGTGGATCACTACTTTGAATATCTAGGCGGTATCTCCAAAGCGGTCGAGCAGTACGCGCAGGCGCGGCCGGCGATCTATCTGTCGGATGCACTCGCGCGCGATGCGAAAATTCGCACATTGAACGAGACCATCAAGCTTGAGACACGCACGAAGACGCTCAACCCGAAGTGGTACGAAGGCATGCTCAGTCACGGCTTTCGCGGCGTCGCCGAGATCGAAGGCCACGTCACCAACACCTTCGGTTGGAGCGCAACCGCCGACGCCGTGGATGGTTGGGTGTACGACGAAGTGGCCCGCACCTTCCTGTTCGATGAAGAGCTGCTGGCGCGGCTCAGTCAGTTGAACCCACATTCGGCGCGTGCGCTCGTCTGTCGTTTGTTAGAGGCGGCGGGGCGCGACCTGTGGGCAGCGGAGGCAAACGTCGTCGCACAGTTGCGCGAGATTCTTGCGGGACTGGAAGACCGCATCGAAGGCGTCGTTTAAGTTTGCGCGCGATGAACATCACAGTCCTCTATGTCGGGTCGAGCCTGCTTGCGCCGCTCAAACAAGCGGAGCGCGAGATCGCGCAGCGATATGGTTGGGAGTTGCGCGTGGCCGCTTACAACTTCGGCGCGGCGTTGGACGAGGCGACGTGGGCGGAAGTTGAAAAAGATTTAGACGCAGCGGAGATCATCTTCGTCATACACGTGACCGATGGCGAGAACGCGGCGCGGCTATTGCCGTTGCTGGGCCGCTTTGAAGCCAGCCAACGCGCCGTCATCGTTTTCAACTGCATGCCCGAACTGATGCGGCGCACGCGCATGGGGCGACTACGTTTCGGGCGCGAGCTTGCGGCCCAACCGGAGAGCGACCAGAAAGATAAGAGTGAGGCGAGCAAAGCAAAACGTCTGGTCGGGCGCGTCGGCGCGTGGATGGGCGAACAGGCACGCGCGCGGCGCGGGGCGACGAATCACACGCAATACCTGCGCTACATCGAGCGCATGCCCGCGCTGTTGCGTTTCGTGCCGGGCGCGGGGCGGCTGCGCGATCTGAAACATTATCTCTATCTCTTCTGTTATTTCCTGCAACCTACGCCCGCCAACATCCGCGCGATGCTGCTCTACGCGCTCAAGCACTACGGCACAGACGAGCGTATCGCCCGCACGCAGATCGAACTCCCCGCGCCGGAGACGATGCCCGCCGTCGGTCTCTATCATCCGGACGCGCCTGCGCTCTTTAGTTCATACGAGGCTTATCGCAAATGGCACGACCGGCGCGCACGAATCAAGGGTCTTCCCGCGCTCGCGCCTGCGCAGACGGTTGGGCTACTCCTGATGCGCCCGCAGATAGTGAGCGGCACACGCGCGGCTTATGACGGTCTCATCCGCGCGGTCGAAGTTGAAGGCTTAACCGTGCTGCCCGCGATCTCGACCTTCATGGATAACCGCGCGGCCTGCGCGCAGTTCTTCGTTGAAGAGGTGAGAACAAAGCAGACGAAACGTGCGCGGAAGGGAAGCAAGCAGAAAAGTGAACTCCCTCACGCGGCAATTTCGCGCGTCAGTCAGATCGTATCGCTGACCGGGTTCAGTTTCGTCGGCGGGCCGGCGATGAATGTTAGCGCCGCCGCCGTTGAATTTTTGCGCGGACTGAACCGGCCGTTTCGCTCTGCCGTGAGTTTGGACGTGCAGACCATCGAAGCATGGCGCGCATCCTTGACCGGGTTGAACCCGGTGCAGGCGGGGATGCAGATTGCCATCCCCGAAATTGACGGCGCAACTGAACCGTTCATCTACGGCGGCATGTCGGATGAAAGCGCCGCGCCCGTGCCGCTGGCGGATCGTTGTCAACGGATCGCGCGCCGCTTGAAGCGTTGGCAGCGCATGCAGAGCGCGCCGCGCGCCGACCTGCGCCTCGCGCTCGTGGCGTTCTGCTTCCCGCCGAACAAAGGCAACATCGGCACGGCCGCAGACCTCGACGTGTTCCCCAGTATCTACGCCATGCTGACACGTCTGCGTGACGAAGGTTATACGGTTGAAGTACCGGCGAGCGCGGACGAACTGCGCGAGCGTCTGCTCGACGGCAACTCAGATCAGTTCGCCGCGCCCGCGCACGTGGCATATCGCATGTCAGTTGATGAGTACCGGCGGCTCTGCCCGTATGTTGGAGAGATCGAAGCGGAGTGGGGCCGCGCGCCGGGCGCGCTCAATTCGTTCGGCGGCGCGCTGCTCGTGCAGGGCTTGCAACTCGGCAACGTCTTTCTCGGCGTGCAGCCCACGTTTGGTTATGAAGGCGATCCGATGCGCCTGTTGATGGCGCGCGGCGGCGCACCGCATCACGGCTTTGCCGCGTTCTACACGTACATCGAAAAAGTGTTGCGCGCCGATGCGGTCGTCCACGTCGGCACACACGGCGCGCTAGAGTTCATGCCCGGCAAGCAGGTGGGGCTGTCCGCCTCGTGCTGGCCCGATAGACTGATCGGCGAACTGCCGCACCTCTACATCTATAGCGTCAACAATCCGTCAGAAGGCTCAATCGCGCGCCGGCGCTCTTATGCTGAACTACTCTCCTACCTGACGCCGCCGGTGGCGGATGCCGGTCTCTATCGCGACCTCGTCTCACTGAAAGAATTGTTGCTCGCTTACCGGCAGACAGCGGACGAGCGCGAGCGTGAGCATCTCTATGCATCAATCGCAGCGCATGCCGAAACGCTACATTTGGATATTTAACACCCGAAGAATTAAAAGTTAGCAGCCTGCTCACGCTTCTTTATCCGTCAGGCGTTGCAGTTCGCGCTGGAACTCGACGGCGGTCAGGCGGTGTTTGAACGCGACGACGCCGTTGATTGTGACGACGGGAATATCCCAGCCGTAGCGCGCCAGGAGCGCAGGATCAGTGTCAATGTCGATCTCGGCCAGATCATAGCTGTCGGTCTGTCCGGCGGCGAGCAGTTCGCGGCGGGCGGCAGCACACAAGTGGCAGCCGGGGCGCGTATAGAGTGTGACGTTCGCTCGCATTCGTGTCTGCCCGAAAATTCGCCTTGCCACAATTCCGTGTTCTCAGTATATAATGCGTCCACACCGGCCCACATACTTTAATTTTAGGGGCGGGGTTGCTCTTCATTCGTTACGCTTAGCATTGGAATAAACGCGCGGCAGGAGGCTCTGCTCTGGAGCGGAGCAGCCTACCACACGTATTCGACTTATATTCGTATGCGCTGCGAGGCCTGTGCAAGGCAAGGCTAAACTCGCTGCCTGCTCTATCTAGTTGAAACCCGGAGGTCGCGCTTGGATAGCGAAAAGATTCCGAATTCACCTGCGGAGAGTACGCCGGCCGCAGAGAACGCGCCCCCCAAATCCGTCGTCAAGAATGAACCGCCCGCAGGGGCCGTTGATAAGGCGCGCGTTGATACGATGCTGCGCGCAGCGGCCGGTCTGCCGGCGACGAGGGCAAGGATGGAGACGCCCGCCGGCACTTCACCGGCGGCGCGCATTGCGCCGGGCGCGGCGAAAGCCGGAGCGACGCCAACCGCGAGCATCGCGAAGGGCGTGCCGAAAGCGGCGGCGAAAGCGCCCACCACGCTCGTCGAAGCGCCGGTCGATCCGCCCATAAACAAAATGCGGCGGCGCATCACGTGGGCGGCGGTCGGTGGCTTTCTCACCGTCTGCTTTCTCATGTTCCTGCGCTTCTTCCTCCCGCGCACCCTCACCGAACCGTCGAGCGTCTTCCGCATCGGTTTCCCCGGCGACTACGCGCAAGGCGTGGACACGAAATGGCAACAGCAGTATCGCATCTGGGTGGATAAGACATCGGATCGTCTGTTTGTGATCTTTGCCAAGTGTACGCACTTAGGTTGCACGCCCGATTGGAAGTCGAGCGAGAACAAGTTTAAGTGTCCATGTCATGGCAGCGGCTACGACAGCGAGGGCGTCAACTTTGAAGGCCCTGCGCCGCGCCCGATGGATCGCGCGCACGTCGAATTGGACGCGACCGGGCAGATCGTGGTGGACACGAGTCGGCTCTATCAATGGCCGAAGGGCGAGGCGAGTCGGTTCGACGAGGATGGCGCATATATTCCGTTATGAAGATTTTGGATTTGTGATTTGCGATTTTTAATTTGACAGTTAGAGACGCCTTTGAGCGTACTTAATCGCAAATCAATAATCTAAAGTAGAAAATCAGGGAGATTGCTATGGAGCCTGAGCGGCCCGTGGGACAAGAGGTGCAGGACGAAGAAGGGCAGGGGAAGGCCGGCGCATTGATCGGCAAGGCGCGCGAGCAGGGGCTGGCGCTGCGTGATCGCGCGAAGAAAGAGATCGAAGGCTACAAAGACCCGCAGCAGACGCAACTCTGGAAGTCGATCTTTCGCGTCTCGCACGACCGCTCCGATCCGCGCAACCGTAGTTTGGCCGTTCTCTCAAACGTCTTCCTGCACCTGCACCCCGCTAAGATCAACCGCGACGCCACGCGCTACAGCTTCACGTGGGGCATGGGCGGCATCACGTTCTATCTCTTTATCGTGCTGACCTTCACGGGCGTGCTGTTGATGTACTACTACCACCCCGTCAAGGGGGCGGCGTTCCGCGACATTCTTTACTTAGAGCATGACGTGCCCTTCGGCCGGCTCTTACGCAACATGCACCGTTGGGCCGCGCACTTGATGATCATTACAACGTGGCTGCACATGTTCCGCGTCGTGTTGACCGGCTCGTACAAACGGCCGCGCGAGTTCAACTGGTGCGTCGGCGTGTTGCTGCTCGTGCTGACGATGTTGCTTTCATTCACGGGCTACTTGCTGCCGGACGATCAACTCGGCTTCTGGGCGGTCACGGTGGGGACGAACATGGCCCGTGCGACGCCGGGCTTCGGCAGCGAAGGCCCGTTCGGCCCGCAACTCGGCATGACGCCTTATAACGACGTGCGCTTCGGCTTGCTTGGCGGCTCAATCGTGGATGCGAACGCGCTGCTGCGCTCCTATATCTGGCATTGCATCGGCATCCCGCTCGTCGCGTCAATCTTCATGGCCGTCCACTTCTGGCGCATACGCAAAGACGGCGGCATCTCCGGCCCCGCACCCGTGATGCTCGAATCGGAGATGAAAGCGGTGAAGCGTTAGACCCGTTCGCAGAGAGCTACATTGAACGTTCTTTCGTGTGAATGAGACCGAACCGTTGGTTGACCGCGAGGAGACAACGGACAGATGCAAGACGTAGCGGATTTTGATGAACCGAGAAGCGGCTTCCGCTTAACGCGCGGGCGCATCGCGCTGATCGCGGTCGTGTTGTTGACCATCATCGCGTGCTTTTTCGTCGAGGATTGGCATCAACTGTGGAGCATCGCGTCGAAGCCGGACAACGTGCCCATCGTGATGATGATGCCGATGGTCGTCTTCTTCACGTGGCTGGGACTGAAGCAGGCGCGCGATAACGATGAATTGGCCGAGCAACTGCAAGCCGATCCGCAACTGGCCAAGACGCATCATCGCAAGACGCTGCCGTGGCGGCCCGGTTGGGCGCGCGAGTTGCACGTCTGGCCATACCTGATCCGTATCGAGTTCATGGCGGCCCTCATCGTGACCGTGATCCTCTACGTCTGGTCGATCACGCTCAACGCGCCGCTCGAAGAACCGGCGAATCCGAATCTGACGATGAACCCGTCGAAAGCGCCGTGGTACTTCCTCGGTTTGCAGGAGATGCTGGTCTATTTCGATCCGTGGATCGCGGGCGTGGTCATGCCGAGTTTGCTCATCATCGGGTTGATGGTCTTCCCCTACGTGGATGCAAGCCCGCTCGGCAATGGTTACTACTCGTGGAAGCAGCGCAAGTTCGCCATCTCGATGTTCCTGTGGGGCTTCTTCATGTGGATCGGGCTGATCATCATCGGCACGTTCATACGGGGGCCCGGTTGGATTTGGTTCTGGCCCGGTCAGCGTTGGGATCACAACGCCGTCGTGTACGACCGCAACACAGACCTGCATGAATATCTGGGCATCACGAGCATGCCGGCCAAGTTCATCTTTGGCGCGATCATCGTCGGCGGGTTCTACATCGTCGGCGGGCTGTTCTTTCACTGGCTGATGACGCGCACCGAACTTGATCGCAAAATTCTCGCGCGCACGAGCCTATTGCAATATCTGACGTTTCAGTTCTTCGCGATTACGGTGCTGCTGGCCATGCCGGTGAAATTGTTGCTGCGGCTGTTGCCGTTTCACATTAAGTATGTCTGGGTTACGCCGTGGTTCAACGTGTGAGGAAGCTATTAGCTATTAGCTGTTAGCTATTAGCTTCTGCTTGATTGGGTGGAAGCGAGGTTCTAGCGCAAGCAAAGAATCACGCAAGAGTGAAAAGAAACTGGCTAACAGCTAACAGCTAATAGCTCTCGGAGGTTGATGGTGGCTGAGACTCCTGCCGATGATGCGTTGGTGGTAAGAGAGCCGGACGAGCCGGCGCGCGATCCGATCACAAGTCGCTCGACGAGCGGCATCATGCTTATCTGCGCCTTGTTGCTGATGTTGGTCGTGGCCTGGTCGCTGTGGGACGAGGTCTATGGCCAGCGGCCTTGGAAGAACATGCAACGCGAGTTCGTCGCGCGCGAGACGCGCTATTTGAAGCGGCTCAAGAAGCAGGGCAACGCGACGGAAAAGGAAGTGCGCGCGAGCGCCGAGTATCAGCAACTCGATGCTGACGCGCAGGCGGCCAAACAAGCGGCTGAGCCGGCGCGAAAAGAGAACGAGCGGAAGATCAAGTTTATCGATCAGCAACTCGCCGCCATCACCGAACCGTTTCAAGAGAAGCGCGGGCATCTCACCGTCGCCAACTACCGCGCCGAGACCGCGGCAGGCTCGGCCAAGAAAAATTATCTGGATGAGGCGCAACAACTGCAAAATAAGCCGGTCGAAGTGCAAATGCCGGTGGAGGGCACAAATAAAACAGAGAAGAAGCAGCTCAATTATACCCAGCTCAATGACATGTACACGCAGTTGAAAGCTACAAAAGCGCAACTGCTGGCTAATCAGGCCGAGGTGTTGAAGGATTACACGGAGAAGAGCAAGCTGCGCGAAGATTATCTGAAGGACAACGTTTTCAATCTCACGACTGATCAGGTCAACAAGCTGATCGAACGGAATGATAAGTTCGACTTCGGCATGCACCAGATCAATGTGAACGAGTACAACGTGGTAGATCGGTGCGAAACGTGTCACTTGGGTGTGCGCGAGCCGTTGACGCTGACGCCCGTCAGTATGAAAGGCTCGAAGAAGAATCCTGATCCGTTCGCGCGGGCCTTCGTCAGCCATCCGAGTCCGGAGTTGTTGCAGCTACACAACCCGGACAAGTTCGGCTGCGCTTCGTGTCATGGCGGCAACGGGCGCGCGACCACCTCAATCGAGAAGGCGCACGGAAAGAATGAATTCTGGCTGCACCCTCTGCACGATAAGGTGAACGCGGAAGCGGGTTGCCAGCAGTGTCACTCGAACGACCGGGTGGTGCAATTCGCCAACACACTGACGATGGGCAAAGACCTGTTCCAGACGCGCGGGTGCGTCGGTTGCCACCGCTTCGAGGGCTACGACCGCGAAGCGGATGCGCTGACCAACGCGCGCCAGCAGATCAAACAACTCGAAGAGCAGATGACGGCGAACGAGCATGGCGCACGCGAGGCGGAACTGAATGTCGCCACCGCGTCTGATGACGCGAAGGCGCAGGAGTTAAGCACCCGCGCGACCGCCCTGCGCGTGACCAGTAGTCAGTTGGCGGCGCGCGTGGAAGAGCTGAGCACGCAGGCGCGCTACCTGATGCAGGATCAGAAGAAGGTCGGGCCGAACCTGAAAGACGTGCGGCTGAAGTTGCGCAAGGAATGGATTCCCGAATGGTTGAAAGACCCGCAAAATTTCCGCCCGGGCACGAAGATGCCGACGTTCTGGTATCTCAACCCCGATCCGAACATGTCGCTGTTCAACAGTAAGAATGCCGACGATGAGCGCAAAGCTATCGCCGCGTATCTCTGGCAATCAGCGTTTGACGGGCAGACGCCGAAACAGGACGGCGGCGACGCGGGGCATGGCAAAGAGTTGTTCGAGACGAAAGGCTGCATGGCCTGCCACTCCAGCGGCGAAGGCGAGCAGCGCGTCGGCGGCGACTTCGCGGCCAACCTGACGCGCGTCGGCGAGAAGGCGAGTTTCGATTACGTCGTGCGTTGGATTTATAACCCGCGCGAGCGTTGGGCTCCTTATTGTCCGAAAGAGAAGAAAGACCTGACGCGCGAGGACTATGAGAAGAAGGGCAAGCCGTTCGTGTTCGATACCGGGCTACACTCGAAATGCCCGAATGACGGCGCGGAGTTGCAAGTGCAGAACATGACGGTGATGCCGAACTTCCGCCTCTCCGTCGAGGATGCGCGCGACATCGCCACCTATCTCTTCTCGCTCGGCAACACACAGTCTACTTATGCGGATGCGTCCTACATGGATGATCCGAATCTCAAGCAGAAAGGTTTTACCCTGATCAAGCAGTACGGCTGCGCCGGTTGCCACGAGATCAAAGGGTTCGAGGAAGAACAGCGCATCGGCAAAGAGTTGACGAACGAAGGCGCGACACCGCTCGAACGACTCGACTTTTCGTTGATGACGCACAACGCAGAGCTAGGCAGAGACCCTTACACCGGCAAGGACAAGGATAAGGACGGTAACAAAGTTAAAGTGTGGTACGACCACAAAGGCTTCTTCGAGCATAAGCTGGCCGATCCGTCCGTCTATGATCGCAACAAGGAGAAAGACCCGCGCGATCACCTGCGCATGCCGAAGCCGTACCTGACGGATGAATGGAAGAATGCGCTGACGACGTTCCTGCTGGGCAGCGTCGGCACGGAAGGCGCGAACGTGCCGCAGTCGCTCTTCTATAACGCGACCGACCGGCGACGCGATATACAAGATGGTTGGTGGGTGGTCAAGAAGTATAACTGCATGGGTTGCCATGCGGTAGAAGTCGGGCAGAAGGCTAAGCTCTCCGAGTTGCCGCAATTCATGACGCCGGAAGGGAAGGATCAATTACCGCCCGCACTCTTCACCGAAGGGGCGCGCGTCGATCCAGAATGGCTGTTGCGCTTCTTGAGCGATCCGTCGTTGAGCGGCGGCGGGTTTGAATTGACCGCGAGCGGGCATAGTAATCCGGCCGCTATGCCTAACGGCCAACAGACAGGCGGCGGAGTGAATCCGGGCGCAAACGCGCCTGCGGCGACGACCAACGCGGCTGCCGGGCGAGTGCCCGCGCCGGCCAACTCTGGCATCGAAGGCTTGCCGCCGCAACCGGGCGCGAATCGCAACGGCGTGCGTTTGTATCTGAAGCCGCGCATGCCTACGTTCAACTTCTCGCCGAACGAGCGACGCACGCTCGTGCGCTTCTTCCTCGCCATCGCGTCGCAGCAAGAGCCTTTCTTCAAACCGGAGCTTGAGCCGCTCACCGATCAGGAGCGCAACTTGGCCCGCGCGTTGTTCACGTCGCAGCAAGCGCCGTGTCTGAAGTGTCATCTGACCGGCAATCCGGAGCATGATAAGAGCGCGACCGCGCCTAACTTCCTGCTCGCCAGCACGCGCTTGCAATCGGGCTGGACGTTCCGTTGGCTGCTCGATCCGCAGCGCGTCATCCCCGGCACGGGCATGCCTTCGGGCCTCTTCAAGAAGGATGGCGACCGTTGGGTCTTTAGCGCGGACATTCCCAACAGCGGGCTGAACGATTATCACGGCGACCACGCGCAATTGTTGACGCGCTATATTCTCGCGCTCACACCGGCGGAACAAGCACGGCTCGCCGCCGGTTCGCCCGGCGCGACGGCCGGCCGCTCCACTACGGGTGCGACACAGGACACAGCATCTGCGTCCAGCACGCATCATGCGCTGCGTGGGAGCGCACAGCATCATGGTCGTGAATCAAGCAAGCCGGTGCGCAGATTTGCGCGGGCGCGGGTTGATCGCGCGGCGCGCTCGCCCGACGTGCTGGCCATGGTGCGTCACGTCGTCGGTTTCGCGCCTTGAAGTTTTGGAGCATAATCGGGTGAAGGATATTTATTAGGAGACAAAATCATGCCATTTAATCGTGTGCGCCGCATAGTCGCATTGCTGCTCGCGCTCGCTTTGTTCTCATTCGTGTTCGCCGCTTGTAGTAGTGATGACGAAGAGGATGCGGATGATAATTCAAACTCGACCGAATCAACGGCCGGTGGCCCGAAATACACGCCGAGCGGCAACGAAGGGCAAATCACCGGCACCATCGCTTTGACCGGCACTGCGCCCGAACCGAAGCCGATCAGCATGGACGCCGACGCCGCCTGCGCGGCGAACAACCCGAACCCGCGTACGGAAGATGTCGTCGCCAAAGACGGCAAGCTGGCGAACGTGCTGATCTACATCAAGGACGGCAAGACGGCCGACGGGAAAACCATCACCAGCATGAGTTGGGACGTGCCGACAACAGAAGTCGCGCTCGATCAAAAGGGCTGTCATTATGTGCCGCACGTGTTGGGCGTGATGGCGGGGCAGCGTCTGAAGATCACCAATAGCGATCAGACGACACACAACGTCCACCCGCTGCCGACCAAAGGCAACACCGAATGGAATCAGTCGCAGTCGGCCGGCGCGGCCCCGCTCGAAAAGACATTCGCGCGATCAGAGATTGTCATCCCCGTCAAGTGTAATCAGCATCCGTGGATGAAATCCTACGTCGGCGTGATGCGCAATCCGCTCTACGCCGTCTCGACCGAAGACGGGAAGTTCACGATTACGGGCTTGCCGCCGGGCACTTACACCGTCGCCGCGCTGCACGAGAAGTATGGCGAGAAGACGATGTCGGTCACGGTCGGCGCGAAAGAGATCAAGACGCAGGACTTCGCGTTCGACGCGGCGGGCGCGACCGCGCAACTCTTTGGCGGCGCGTTACGCATTGAGCCGGCGCTCGAAATTCCGATGCCGATGAAACATTAAAAGGCTAGCACTGGCGCGACAGTTTATTGCATCTTTTGCTGTCGCCTGCTGCTTGTCGCCCCCATGCGCCCGATGCGACACTTTGGCGAAGTTGATAGGTCGGGCGGGAATTAAATTGTGATTGAAGAGATCGAACTGACCAGAGAGCCATTGCCTGCGGCGCACGTCGTGCCTACAGCAATGCGTGCGCGTGTCACCGCTTATGTCGAGTTGACGAAGCCGCGCATAACTCTGCTCGTCATGTTGACGACGGCGGCGGGCTACTTTCTCGGCGCGGGGCGCACGCTCAACTACGTCGGCTTCCTGCATACGATGGTTGGCACGGGGTTGCTCTCGTCGGGCATCGCCGCGCTCAATCAAGTGATGGAGCGCAACCTTGATGCGCGGATGCGCCGCACGATGATGCGCCCGCTTCCGTCCGGGCGTATCACACCGCGCGCGGCCTACATCTTCGGCGCAGCATTGACGGTCGTCGCCGAAGTTTATCTGTTAGTGTTCGTCAACCCGCTTTCCGCTCTGCTCGGCGCAAGCGTCGTCGTTGGCTATGTGTTTTGCTACACGCCACTCAAGACGCGCTCGTCGCTCTCGACGCTGGTCGGCGCGTTTCCCGGCGCAGTGCCGCCGCTCCTGGGTTGGGCGGCCGCGACGGGGCACGTGAGCGCAGAGGGGTGGGTGCTGTTCGCCATTCTGTTCGTCTGGCAGTTTCCGCACTTCTTCGCCATCGCGTGGATGTACCGCGAAGACTACGCGCGGGCGGGCATACTGATGCTGCCGGTCGTCGAACCGGAAGGGCGTCTGACCAAACAACAGATCGTTGTGTGGACGTTGTTGCTCGTGCCCGTGAGTCTTGCGCCCGCCGCGCTCGGTCTCTCCGGCATGATCTATTTCGCGGGCGCATTGATCATGGGCGCAGCCTTTCTGTGGTTCAGCGTCGCAGCTTTTCTGACGCTCTCGCGCCGCAACGCACGGCGCGTACTGCTCGCGTCGGTGCTGTACCTGCCATTCCTGTTCGGCCTGATGGTGCTAAATCAGTGATTAGAGGTCAGAGATCAGTCAAGACCATTCTTACTGACCTCTGACCTCTGACCTCTAACCTCTAAGGAGTCCGTGATGGGTCGTGTGTTCGGCGCGCTACTCTGGCTGATAACGTTGCTGACGGTCTGGATGTTCGTCAGCAAGAAATGGTGGCTGCCGCCGGCCATCACGGAGCATGGGCCGGCTTACGACCGGCAGTTCATGCTCTCGATCACCATCGTCGGCATCGCGTTCGCGGGCGCACAGATCGCGCTCGGCTATATGCTCTGGCGCTACGGCGCACGGCGCGACGACAGCACGCGCGGCATCTATTCGCATGGCAACAATCGCGTCGAGATGTTATGCGCAGGGATCACGTTTGTTATCTTCGTCGTCATGGCTGTGTTCGGCCAGACGGTATGGGCCTCGCTTCATTTCCATGACGCCCCGCCCGGCTCGGCGCAAATACACGTAGTCGCGCAACAGTTTCAGTGGAACTTTCACTATCCCGGCGCGGACGGGATGTTCGGGCACACAGACCCGGCTAAGATCAAGGATGCGGAGTTAAACTTCGTCGGGCTTGATGAGACAGAGCCGGCGGCGAAAGACGATCAGGTCGTGCCGGTCTTGGTCGTGCCCATCAATCGAGATGTCGAGTTGTTGATGACCTCGAAGGATGTGACGCACGATCTGTGGGTGCCGGAGTTACGTTTCAAGCAGGATGTCGTGCCCGGTTTGAATATCAAGGTGCATTTCAAGCCGGTGAAGACGGGGCGGTTCGAACTGGCCTGCGCAGAATTGTGCGGGCAATTGCACTTCAAGATGAAGAGTTTTCTGATCGTAGTGCCGGAGGCCGATTACCAAGCGTTGCTGCAAATGCCGCAAGCGCAATTTCAGGCGCGCATCACCGAGTTGAATAAGCAGCCGTTGGGCTTGCCCGGTCAGGTCTATTAAGACACAAGTAGAGTTCCGATCCCTTCAAGCCCTCAAGTGAGAGGAGCAGGTTAAATGTCAGAAGCAGTTCCCATGCCTGAGACGCACGCGCCGGCCGCGCATGGCGGCGCAGTGCATCATCATGGCCCGCCGACGAGTTTTATCCGCAAGTATATTTTCAGCATTGACCATAAGGTGATCGGCATACAGTATTTGTTGCTCGCCATGTTCTCGGTCTTTATCGGCATGGTCATGTCGGTGCTGATGCGCATGAACCTGACGTGGCCGGCGAAGCATTGGCCGTTGCTGGCCAAAATCTTCCCCTTGGGCGCGCCGGATGGCGTGATGACGCCGGAGTTCTATCTCTCGCTCGTCACGATGCACGGCACGATGATGGTCTTCTTCGTGCTGACCACTGCGCCGCAGGGCGGCTTCGGTAACTATTTTCTGCCCATTCAAATCGGCGCGGAGGACATGGCCTTTCCCGTCCTCAACATGCTCTCGTTCTGGGTCACATTCGTCGGCCTCGTCGTCCTTGTATCGGCCATCTTCGTCGAAAGCAGCGCGGCGTTTAGCATTAGCCTTAACGCTAAATCAGCATTGGCCAAGTTCGCGGCTAAATACTTAGGAGGCGGCGGCACGGGCACGCTCGGGCCCATCGGCGGCTGGACTGGTTATCCACCCTTGAGCGCACTTGGTCAAAGCGCGGGGCCGGGACAGGGCGCGGGCGTGACGCTCTGGATCACGAGCATCGCCATCTTCTGCGTCGCTTCGCTTCTCGGCGCGCTCAATTTCATCACGACGCTTTTGAACATGCGCACGCGCGGCATGTCTTTGATGCGCATGCCACTCACGTGCTGGTCCTGGTTCACGACTGCGATTCTCGCGTTGCTCTCATTTCCGGTGCTGCTCGCGGGCGGCATCTTGCTCTTGCTTGACCGGCATGCGGGCACGAGTTTCTTCATTCCCGGCAATCTGGTCGTGAGCGACAAACTGGTGACAGAGCATGCGGGCGGCTCGCCGATCTTGTGGCAGCACTTGTTCTGGTTCTTCGGGCATCCTGAAGTCTATATCGCCATCCTGCCCGGCATGGGCGCGACTTCGCATATTCTTTCCACCTTCGCGCGCAAGCCGATCTTCGGTTATCGCGCGATGGTCTTTGCGATGTTCGCCATCGGCTTGCTCGGCTTCTTCGTCTGGGGACATCACATGTTCCTGAGCGGCATGAGTCCGTACTCAGGCATGGCGTTCTCCGTCTTGACGCTGACCATCGGTGTGCCCTCCGCGATCAAAACGTTCAACTGGCTGGGCACGCTCTGGGGCGGGCGCATCCGTTTCACCGTGCCGATGCTCTTTGCCATCGGCTTCGTCTCGCTCTTCGTCGCGGGCGGCATTACAGGTTTGGTGCTAGGGCAAACGTCGCTCGATCTCTCGATGCACGATACTTACTTCGTGTTGGGACATTTCCATCTCGTGATGGGTGTCGCCGCCATCTTCGGCATGTTCGCGGGCGTCTATTTCTGGTTCCCGAAGATGTTCGGGCGCATGATGAACGACAAACTCGGCTACATACATTTCTGGCCGACGTTCATAGGCGTTTATGCCATCTTCATCCCGATGCACGTGATGGGACTGGTCGGCATGCCGCGCCGCTATTCGTCGTTCACCGAGTACACGTTCCTGAACAAGACGCATCCGCTCGTCATGTTCGTCACCATCGCGGTTATCGTGACGGCGTTCACGCAGATCATTTTCTTCTTCAACTTCTTTTGGTCGCTGTTCAAGGGCAAGCCGGCCGGCGACAACCCGTGGGAGGCGACGACGCTGGAGTGGGCGATTCCTTCGCCGCCACCGCACGACAACTTCGCGGGCAATGTGCCGACGGTCTATCGCGGCGCATACGAGTTCGCTGTGCCCGACGCGCCCGACGATTATGTGATGCAGCATACGCCGGACATAACTGTGGCTAATGTGCCGGCCCGGATGGCGGAGGAGGGCGGGGAGAGTGCAGGCAATGGCCACAACGGTCACCACTAATACGCGCGAGCGCGTGCGGGGCACAAACACCAGCTTGGGCGGCCCGCGCGCGGGCGGCAACGGCGGGCGGCGCGGCCCCAATGGCAGCAATGGGGGCGCGCCGCATGGCGGCGCGGGGCCGCAGCATTATCGCATCGGCATGTGGATGGCGGTCGCCTCCATCGCCATGTTGTTCGCGGCGTTGACCAGCGCTTACGTGATGCGCGCCGGGGGCAGCGGCTGGGACGACATACAGTTGCCGAGTCTGCTCTGGGTCAGCACGGGCTTAATCATTGCCAGCAGTGTGACGATTGAAGTGGCGCGCCGCGCCCTGCGCCGCGACGAGCCGGCGACTTATAAACGCTGGCTCACGATCTCGCTCCTGCTTGGGCTTGGCTTTCTCATTTCCCAAGTGCTCGCGTGGCGGCAACTTGTGGCGCAGGGCATTTACCTCGCGTCGAACCCGCACAGTTCTTTCTTCTATCTGTTGACGGGACTGCACGGGCTGCATCTGCTCGGCGGTTTGTTGGGTTTAAGTTTCTTGCTCTGGCGCACGTCGCGCACGTTGCGCGATGCGAGCCAGCAGGCGGTACAGAAACGGCGAGCGTTGGCCGATGCCGCCGGCATCTACTGGCATTTTATGGACGGGCTGTGGGTCTATCTATTCGCACTCCTATTCCTCTGGAGGTAAGCGTTTGAGCACGCACGCACACGTTGAATCCGCGCCGACCGCCGATTGGGGCGG
>JANMAD010000567.1:0-3657 GCA_031359515.1 Acidobacteriota bacterium
GGCGTGACCGTCTCGGAGTTCGTCGGCATCGCGGCGGCGACCGATCTGCTGGCGGGCGCAAGCGGATGGTTCTCGAAATACTTGGTCGTGCCGCTCGCGGCGTTGCTCGTCTGGTGGCTCGTCGTGAAAGGCTCGTATCGCCGGGTCGAGCGCGTGTTTCTCGTCATGTCGCTCGTCTTTCTGGGCTACATCGTGTCGGCGTTTTTGGCCCGGCCGCAATGGGGCGAGGTCGCCCGCGCAACCGTGCATCCGACATTCAGCTTCGACGCGCGTTATCTGTTCATCGTCATGGCGCTCATCGGCACAACCATCTCGCCTTACATGCAGGTCTTCGTGCAATCGTCCGTGGTGGAAAAAGGCGTGACGAAAGACGACTATGCGCTGACGCGCGCCGACGTGTGGATCGGCACACTGTTCGCTATATCCATCGCCTTTTTCATCACCGTCTCGACCGCCGCGACGCTCCACGCGCACGGCTTCACAGGCGAACTAGAATCGGCTGCGCAAGCCGCGCGTGCGCTTGCGCCGCTTGCGGGTCGCTATGCGGAGACGCTGTTCGCCGTCGGTCTGTTCGGCGCATCCATGCTCGCGGCGGGCGTGCTGCCGCTCGCCACCGCCTACTCGATCAGCGAGGCGCTCGGCTTCGAGAAAGGCGTCTCACGTAGTTTCCGCGAAGCGCCGATCTTCATCGGCATCTTCACGTTTCTGGTCGCTGTTGGCGCGCTCGTCGCGATCTTGCCGGGGCTGCCGCTCATACGCGTGCTGGTCGTTACGCAGTTCATCAATTGCCTACTCTTGCCCGTCCTGCTCATCGCGATCACACGCCTTGCGAGCGACCGCAAATTAATGGGCGCGCACGCTAACGGCAAGTTCTATAATGTCGTCGCGTGGCTGACTGTGCTGGTTATCTCGGCGCTCTCGTTATTGCTCATCGCCGCGCCGTTCTTTGGTGGCAACACGTAACATGATCACACGCAGACAACTGCTCGCTCCACTGCTGACCACGCTCGTGTGCGCGCTGGCGCTCTACGCGCTCGCCGCCTTCGCCTCGCCGCCGCTCACGCAACGCCAGATTTTCGCGCTGCCGACTGCCGAAGCGACGAGCGCGCTCTTGCGCGTGCTGCTCTTCGTGCAACTCGTCTTATGGCTGAGCCTGATGCTCGTCGCGGTGCGGATCGGCGGCTTTCTCTTTTTCGGCATCGGCTGGCGTTTGCGCAAAGGACAGGACGCGCCGCGCCTCGTGCGCGACATCTTCGCCATCCTCGCCTACGTCCTCATTGCCGCCTCGATCCTGAAATACTATTTCGACCTCTCGCTCGGCGCGCTCCTCTCCGGCTCGGCATTGCTCGGCGTCATCCTCGGTCTCGCCTTGCAGGACACGCTCGGCAATCTCTTCTCCGGCATCTCGCTGCACGCAGACAAACCGTTTGAGGTCGGCGACGTGATCACGGTCGGGCATTGGACGGGCGTGGTCGAGAGCGTGACGTGGCGCGCGGCGAAGTTGCGCACATTTCAGAATCACATCGTCCTCGTCAGCAACAGCCAGATCGCCAAAGAATTCGTCGAGGTCTGCGCCCGCGAAGGTGCGCCGAACGCGCGCATCGTCTTCTTCAACGCGCTCTACAACGACTCGCCCGCGAAAGTTATTCACGTCGTGCGCGAAGCCGTGCGCGAGACAGAGAACGTCGTGCGCGACATCACGCCCGTCGTCCGCATACGCAACTTGGCCGACAGCGGCGTGGACTACGAAGTCAAATACTGGCTCGAAGATTACGCGCGCTACAACGACACGGACGCGCTCGTGCGCCAACGCATCTGGTACGCCTTCCGCCGCGCCGGGCTCAATTTCGCCTACCCGACGCAGACGCTCTTCATGGAGAAGCCCAAGCCGCCGCGCACCACCGGCGTGGACAGTCTGGCCGAACGGCTCGCGGCCGTGGACATCTTCTCGCCGCTCACGCAGGAAGAACTCGCGCGGCTCGCCGCCACCGCGCAGAACCACGTCTATGCGCCGAGCGAGACGATCATCCGTTCGGGCGATCCAGCCGACTCGATGTTCGTCGTGCATCATGGGCGCGTGGAGGTGCGTATCCCCGCCGACAACGGGCATGAACAGCGCACCGTCGCCTCGCTTTGCGAAGGCAACTTCTTCGGCGAGATGGCGCTGTTCACGGGTCAACCGCGCACCGCGAGCGTCGTCGCCGTCGAAGAGACGGAGGTGATGGAGATAGGCCATCGGGCGATGAAGCAACTGTTCGACAACAACCCGGAACTCGTCGAATCGCTCAGCCACATCATCGCCGAACGCCGCGCCGCGCTCGACGCCACGGCCGCCGCCAAGTCGGTCGCAGAAGAGTCAGAAGGCATCATGTCCTCCATCAGACGCTTCTTCGGGCTGGGCTAAAACCTCATCTTCGAACACAATGCTTATCCGAAACGCTGATAAAATGGCGTAAAATTCAAATATTTCCGGGACTTGACAAAGCCCCACTCAACTATTATTATGCACCCACGCTCAGCCACTGAAACAGAATCTACAGATTGTTTTCAGGCGGCGTGCGCGTCCGACAAAGACCAAATTTTGTTGTGAGGAGGAACTTGATCATGTCAATCACACGCTACGACCCGTTCCGCGAACTGCGGATGCTGCAAGACGAAGTCAATCGCCTGTTCTCGTCTAATGTCTCGCGCTCTTTCGACGACGAGGGGATGATGCGCGGCGCTTGGACGCCGTCCGTGGACATCTACGAGAACAAGGATCACATCGTGCTCGAAGCCGAACTGCCGGGCATGAACCGCGAGGACTTCGAGTTGACTGTTGAGAACAACGTACTCACCCTGCGCGGCGAGCGTCGCTTCGAGAAGAAGGACGAATCGGACAATTTCCATCGCGTCGAGCGCGCCTACGGCTCCTTCACGCGTTCGTTCACGCTGCCGCAGACGGTTGCGGCCGAGAATGCGCAGGCCGAATACAAGAACGGTGTGTTGCGCGTCACGCTCCAGAAGCGCGAAGAGATCAAAGCGCGCCGCATACAGATCGGCGTGGCGGGCGAAAGCGCGCCCAAGACCATAGAGGCGCAAGCTCAGCCGGCGGGCGAAGGCAAGGGTAAGTCAGCGACCGCTAAGTAAGAGGTTAGAGGTCAGAGGCTAGAGGCTAGTGTAGGCAGTTCTTAACTGACCTCTAACCTCTAACCTCTAGCCTCTGACCTCTCTGGAAATTTTTATGCGTTTAGAACGATTCACACTGCGCGGGCAAGAGGCGATTCAAGCCGCCATCGAACAGGCCGAGCGCAACCAGCATCAACAGGTTGAGCCGGAGCATCTGCTCGTGGCCCTGCTTGAGCAACCCGAAGGCACTGTGCGCCCTCTGCTCGGCAAACTCGGCGCGAACCTGCAAGTGGTGTTGAACGACGTGCAGGCCGCCATTGGCCGGCTGCCGAAAGTGCAGGGCGGGCAGTATTACTTCAGCCCGCGCATCAGCCAGCTTTTCACCGCCGCGCAGAAATTGGCCGAAGGGATGCAGGACGAGTACACCTCGACCGAGCATCTGCTCTTGGCTATGGTGGACGAGAAGGACGGCGCGGCCGGGCGCATCCTGCGGCAGCACGGTGTCAATCGCGACGATCTGTTGAAGGTCGTCACAGAGATGCGCGGCGG
>JANMAD010000573.1:0-4279 GCA_031359515.1 Acidobacteriota bacterium
GAATTTTGCCCGTAATCTCGCAATAGTCTTGGATCGCCGCATTCCACCTACCAACCACCGCCCTAGCTCAATTATCAACGACAGCGCCGCCGCAGCTTGAGCCGGAGCCGGCGGTGCAGCCGTAGCAGTGTGCGCCGGTGACGATGGGACGCTCACGGAAGCGTGTGGGGTCGAAGTCGGCGATGGTTTGCGGCAAGCTCTTGTCAACGCCGAGGTCGAGCATCTGGTTGAAGTCGCAGTCGTAGAGGCGACCTGTCCAGTCCACGCTGACGAGGGTGCGGCACATGAGACCGGCGACGGTCGCGGGGTTGAAGGCGGCGACGAGCTTGCGCATGTAGCGGTCTTCGTTGCCGGAGCGGCGTAGGTAGTCGAGGAAGCGGCGGATGGGCATGTTGGTGATGGTGAAGAGTTGATTGAAGACGAGGCCGTGGCGCGTCGCCAACTCGCGCCGGAAGTCAGCTTCGATACTTGCCTGCGGCGGGGGCAGGTATGCGCCGACCGGGTTATAGACGAGATGCAGAATCAATCCGCTGTCCGTGCGCCCGTAGCCGGCGGCGTTCAAGCGGCGCATCGCTTCGATTGATTTCTCGAAGACGCCGCGCCCGCGTTGCGTGTCGGTCTGCTCGGCGAGGAAGTAGGGGAGCGACGAGACGACTTCGACGTTGTGCGCGCGGAAGAAGTCGGGCAGGTCGTCTTGGCCCGGCTCGAACATGACGGTCAGATTGTGGCGCACGATGACGTGCGTGCCAAGCGCGCGGGCCTCTGCGACGAGATAACGAAACGACGGGTTGAGTTCCGGCGCGCCGCCCGTGATGTCGAGCGTGGGGATACGAAACTTGCTGAGGGCGGTGATGACCTGCTCGGCCGTCGCGCGCGTCATGATCTCGGTGCGCGTAGGCGAGGCGTCCACGTGACAATGCTTGCAAGCTTGATTGCAGAGCTTGCCGACGTTGACCTGCAAAGTTTCGACTGTCGCGGCGCGCAGGGAGAGCTTGTGCGCGGCGAGTTGTGCATCAAACTCTACGGGCGCGCGGGCCAGAGGTTGTATGACCGGGAGCGTCTGCGCCATTACATGGAGACCTTGTTGACGGAGTTGTGCGCTTGCAGTCCGTGGATGAGCGTCGCGCCGCCGCGCAGGGCCGAGGCCATGTGGATCGCTTCGGTCATCTGTTCGAGGTTCGAGCCGTTCTCCAGACAACTCTGCGCGTAGGCGTCTATGCAGTAAGGGCATTGCAGCGCGTGCGCGACGGCCAGACCGATCAGCGCCTTCTCTCGTTTAGACAACGCGCCCTCTTCCTGACACGCTTGATACCACGCCATGAACTTTTCGAACAGATCGGGCCGGTGCTTGCCGACCTCCGCGAAGCGCGCGAGATCATCCTCTTCGTAGTATGCCATGCGGGTTGTAGCTCAGCCTCCTGTTTAAGTCTGCTGCGAACGTCGCGTTGCGACAAAGTATAACTCACGTATGTCCGTGAGCCTGCTGTTTCATTCCGCCGCTAAAAAAGCGGCCTTTGAATGATAGACACAACCCCGCCTCGTGGCGCAGAATCAGAGCGATTTTTACCCAAGCACAAACAGGGCATTGCTGCATGACGACTCCTGAGCGCGCTGTTTATCTTAATCCGGTCTACGGACGAGATTTCCCCGACCCTTACGTTCTCAAACATCGCGGCGAATACTGGGCTTACTGCACCGGCTGCCAACCTGATGGACGCGCCTTCGGCGTCCTGCACTCGCGCGATCTCGTCTACTGGCGCGAGCTAGGCGGCGCGCTCACGCCGCTGCCCGGCGAGCATCCGTGTTATTGGGCCCCGGAAGTTTACTATCGCAACGGCCGCTTCCTGATGTACTACAGCGTCGGCAACGAGAAGTTGATGCACATACGGGTCGCCGTGGCAGACAATCCGGCGGGGCCGTTTGCGGATAGCGGGCACGAGTTGACGCACGAAGAGTTTGCGATTGACGCGCACGTGTTCGTTGCCGCCGACGGCACGCGCTGGCTTTTCTATGCGACGGATTTTCTCACGCACACGCACGTCGGCACAGGCACGGTGCGCGATCTGTTGTTGGACGATTTCACGCTCGCGGGCCGGCCGCAGCCGGTCACGCGTGCGCGTTACGATTGGCAGGTTTACGATCCCAACCGCGTCGAGAAGGGCGGCGTGCGTTGGCACACGGTCGAGGGGCCGTTCGTGCTGGCGCACAAGGGCAAGCTCTATCAAATGTTCAGTGGCGGCAACTGGCAGAACGTGACGTATGGTGTGAGCTATGCGTTGAGTGAGACAATCGAGTGGGCGGGCGAGTGGGCGCAGGTCGCGGACGGCGAGCGTGTGCTGCCGATCCTGCGCACGATACCGGGTGAAGTGATCGGCCCCGGCCATAACTCGGTCGTGCGCGGCCCCGATAATCAACAATTATTCTGCGTCTATCATCGCTGGCGCGAGGGCGTGGGGCGCGTGCTGGCAATTGACCGGCTCGACTGGGTGGGCGAGCGCATGACCGTGCTTGGGCCCAGCACCACGCCGCAATCCGCGCCGCTTGCGCCGACCTGCGCGGATTTCTTTGAGGTAGGGCAGTTCGATGGCTTAGGCGCAGGGTGGGCGTTGCAGGGCGGGCAATGGTCTGTGCAAGACGGCGAAGCGCGGCAGACTAAGAACGAAGGGATTGCCGGGGCGCAGTGCGCGACGCGGGCCGAGAGTTTCGTCGCCGAATTAAGTTTGCGCCTGCTGGACGAGCCGCCGACGGAGGCGGGCGGGTTCGGCGTGAGTCTCGCCAACGAAAGGGAGACGATCTGTCGGTTTATGCTTGTGCCGGAGCAGGGGCAAGCCGTGTTATTCTGGCCGGAGGAGGGCTGTAGTTCGTTAGCGTTACCTGCGGACTTTAATCTACAGACCTTTCATCTCCTGCGCGTCGAAGTCGATCACAGATTCCTATGCATTATGCTGGACGACCGAGTCGTGCATTGCGAAAGACAGATAGGCTTTGCGCCGGATCGCATCGCGCTACGCACAGAGAACACGCGGGCCGCGTTCGCCGGGTTCGCGTTGACCGTCGGCTGGCAGGATTTGTTCACGCACACAGATTGGTCTGCGCGTGACTGGCAACCACTCGCGGGCGGCGCAGACTGGCGCGTGCTTGACGGAGAACTGAAGTCGCCTGCGGCGCGCGGGCAGCCGCACCTGTTGGCGAAAGGGCCGCTGCTTCATGCTTATGAATTGATGGTCAACATGCAACTCGAACAGGAGACCGCAGGCGCGGGACGGATCGGCTTCTATCCTGCGCTCGGCACAAAAGAACGCGGGCCGTTGCTGTCGGTCGAACGAAGCCGCGCGGGTGGTTGGGCCCTCGTCGCGCAGGCTGTTGACGCGCAGCGGCGCGAGTTCCCGTTGCCGGCTGCGTTCAACCCGTCCGTGCCGCAGCAGTTTCGCGTGCGCAAAGAGGACGGGCAGTTGCATATTCAATATGAGGCGACGCTGCTTGGTGTCGTCAATGCGCTTCACGAGCCGACCCGCGTCGGCCTTTACGCGGACGATGCCGGCGCAGCTTTCGACATGGTGCGTGTGACGGAGATAAAAAACAGTGACGAGTGACACGCAATAGTTCAAAGTTCAAAGTTCAAAGCCAGACAAACTTTGAACTTTGAACTTTGAACCTGCCTTTAACCTTGTCACTCGTCACTATTCTTACCAATGAGCAGCATGGATAAGTTGACGCTGGGACCGCGCGCAGAGGATTTCATCTGGGCGAGCGGGATTGAAGACACGTTCGTGCCGCAGGTGCGGCCCGGTCATCGTGCGCTCGACGAGTACCAGTTGATGGGGCACTACGAGCACTGGCGCGAAGACCTGCAACTGGGTCGCGAGTTGGGTGTGCAGTCGTTGCGCTGGGGCGTGCCGTGGTATCGCGTCGAGCCGCAGCCGGGTGAGTTCGACTGGCGTTGGACGGACGAGGTGCTGCCCTATCTAGTCGAAGAACTCGGCATCACGCCGATCATAGACCTGATGCACTACGGCTGCCCCTTCTGGCTCAAGCGCGAATTCGTCAACAAGGATTACGTGCGCGCCGTCTCCGCTTATGCTGCCGCGTTCGCCCGCCGCTATAAAAGTCTGGTGCGCTGGTACACGCCCTTGAACGAGCCGCTGGTGAACGCGCTCATGTGCGGCAAACGCGGCTTGTGGCCGCCTTACCTGCGCGGCGAAAAGGGCTACATCCGCGTCATGCTGCAACTCGTGCGCGGCATCACGGCGACGGTCAACGCGATCAAAGAGATCGATCC
>JANMAD010000584.1:0-1975 GCA_031359515.1 Acidobacteriota bacterium
GTCGTCGTCGCGGGCAGCGAAGTCGTCTTACTCGATCTCAACAACCTGAGCGCCGCGACGAATCATAATGGCGGCGCGATGCACTTCGGCCCCGACGGCAAGCTCTACATCGCGGTCGGCGAGAACGCCAACTCGGCCAACTCGCAGACGCTCGCGAATCTGCTCGGCAAAATTCTGCGCATCAACGTGACGCCCGGCGACATCATCCCGACCGATAATCCGTTCTTCAACACCGCGACCGGCAACAACCGCGCGATCTGGGCGCTCGGCGTGCGCAACCCGTTCACCTTCGCGTTTCAGCCGGGCACGGGGCGCATGTTCATCAACGACGTGGGGCAGAATACTTACGAGGAGATTGACGAGGGCGTGGCCGGCTCGAACTACGGCTGGCCCACCTGCGAGGGCTTCGTCTGCGGCGGCACGCCGCCCGCCAATTATCGCGCGCCGCTCCACGTCTACGATCATACGGGCGGGCCTTGCGCCATCACTGGCGGCACGTTCTACAACCCTGTGACCGTGCAGTTCCCCGCGAGTTACGTCGGCCAGTATTTCTTCGCCGACTACTGCGGCAACTTCATCCGCTATATTGACCCGACCGCCACGCCGCCGATCACGGCCTTCACGAGCTTTGCCACCGGCATCTCCGCGCCCGTTGACCTGCAAGTTGCGAGCGACGGGAGTCTCTGGTATCTGGCGCGCGGCACAAACTCGGTCACGCGCATACAGTACCCGGCGGGACAAGTCGCGCCCACCATCGCGCAGCAGCCGCAGAGCCAGACCATCGCGGCCGGTCAGCCCGTCACTTTCAACGTCAGCGCGAACGGCACGCCGCCGTTCAGCTATCAATGGCAGCGCAATACGGTGAACATCACGAATGCGAACGCGGCGAGCTACACGCTCCCCGCAGTGGCGGCGGGCGACAACGGCGCGCAGTTCCGCTGCGTCGTCACGAACGCCTTCGGCAGCGCGACCTCGAACAGCGCGACGCTGACCGTCACGTCCAACACGCCGCCCACGCCAACCATCAACACGCCCGTTGCCGGTACGCTCTACAACGCGGGCGACACGATCAACTATTCCGGCTCGGCGACGGACACCGAAGACAACACGCTGCCCGCGTCCGCCTACACGTGGTCGGTCGTCTTTCATCACGACACACACACGCACCCGTTCCTGCCGCCCACGAGCGGCGCAACCTCCGGCTCGTTCGTCATCCCCACGCAGGGCGAGACTGCGGCGAACGTCTGGTATCGCATACATCTGGTCGTGACCGACTCCGGCGGGCTGGCAACGGAAGTCACGCGCGATGTCTTCCCGCATACCGCGACGCTTACCTTTGCGACCAACCCGGCCGGTTTGAGCATCACGCTCGACGGGCAGACGCACACGGACGGCTACGCGGAATTGAACGTTGTTAACATGCAACGCACGCTCGGCGTCCCGGCGCAGCAGACGTTGAACGGCGTGACCTATAACTTCGTCTCATGGTCGGACGGCGGTGCGGCCACGCACAACATCAACGTGCCCGCGAGCAACACGACTTACGCGGCCAACTTCGTCCGCGCCGCGAGTGCCGGCGACGTGATCATCAGCGAGTTCCGCATGGATGGGCCGAACGGCACGAGCGACGAGTTTATGGAGCTATACAACACCACCAATGTGCCGCTCACGGTCTCCACCGCCGACGGCTCAAACGGCTGGGCCGTCGCGCTCGCCACCTTCTGCGACACCTGCCCACAGGGGAGTCCCACCGGTGAGTCGCTCTCTACTTACTTCACCATCCCGAACGGCACGGTCATCCCGGCGCACGGGCATCTGCTCTACACCAACATCTATACGGACGGCGGCGTCTATCGCGGCTACAGTCTGAAGGATTACGGCGGGACGGACAGCGCGTTGGGTGACGTGACCTTCAACGGCAGCGGCCCCGCCATCGAAGTTGCGAACGCCCATCTGGAAGGCTTCGCCCTGTTCA
>JANMAD010000146.1:0-14823 GCA_031359515.1 Acidobacteriota bacterium
TGGGCGCGCGGGACGGGTTGCCGCGCGAGCGCATTTACGATCTCGGTCTGTGGCTGCTGCTGGCGGCGATTGTCGGGTCGAAGGTGATGTTGTTGTTCGTCGAGCCGGAGTATCGGGCGCATCCGTTGAATTTGTTATCGCTTGATTTCCTGCGCTCAGGCGGCGTCTTCTATGGCGGCTTCATCGCGGCGGTGGCGACGGCTTATGTGCTGGTGCGGCGTTACAAGTTGCCTTGGTGGCAGACGGCGGATGCGTGCGCGCCTGCGATTGCGCTGGGCAACGCCATCGGGCGACAGGGTTGCTTCGCCGCCGGGTGCTGTTGGGGCAAGCCGACCAACTTGCCGTGGGGCGTCGCGTTCACCGAACGCGCGCACGAGATCACGGGCGTGCCCTTGGGAGTTCATCTGCACCCGACGCAGCTTTACGAATCGTTCGCTACGTTCATCTTCTTCCTATTCTTGCTCTGGCTGCACCGGCACAGACGCTTTCGCGGGCAGGTCATACTCACCTACGCCGTCCTCTACGCCGTGATGCGCTTCACCATCGAGTTCTTCCGTGACGATCAGCGCGGCGACATTTTGGGCCTGACGACGCGCTTCGGGCTGTCAACCTCGCAGATGATCGCGCTCGCCATCGGCGCGGTCAGCCTCGTCCTGCTCATCGTGCGCTGGCGACGCGCAGCGCACGCCGCCGCCGACACCAACGAACAAGTCACACCTACGCCGCGTGCGGCTCGCACATGAGCGATCAAACCGACGCCACATTCGACGTTGAGCGGGAAGCACCGACGCTCAGCTTCACCGTCGCGCCGACGGACGCGGGCACGCGCCTCGACGCGTATCTCGCCGCACAACTTACCAACGTCAGCCGCACACGCCTCAAGCATGTGATCGAAGACGGCGACGTGCTGGTGGCAGGCCTCGTCGTCAAGCCTTCGTATAAGCTGCACGTGGGCGAGACGGTTGAACTTGAGACGCCTGCGCCGCCGGTCAATGAATTTCAACCGGAAGACATTCCGCTCGACATCGTTTACGAAGACGATGCGCTCGTGGTCGTCAACAAACCGGCGGGCATGGTCGTGCATCCGGCCGCGGGTGCGCCCAACGGCACACTGGCCAACGCGCTCGCGTTTCATTTTCAACAACTCTCGGTGCGCGGCGGCGCATTACGACCGGGCATCGTGCATCGGCTCGACCGCGACACGTCGGGGTTGATGGTCGTCGCTAAGACAGAGGCGGCGCACGAGCATCTGGCGGATCAGTTTCGTGCGCGCGAGGTTTTCAAGTCTTACATCGCGCTGGTGCATGGGCTGGTGCGCGAGGAGCGCGGGCGGATTGATCAGCCATTGGCGCGCGACCCGCGCCATCGCACACGCATGGGCGTGGTGCGCGCGGGGCGACCCGCGTTGTCGCTCTATCGCGTGCGCCAACGCTATGCGCGGGTCACGCTGCTCGACGTGCAAATCAAGACGGGGCGCACGCATCAGATCAGAGTGCATCTGGCGTGGCTGAAGCATCCGGTCGTCGGCGACAAGGTGTACGACGGCGGGCGCGACGGGAACGTGCCTGAGCCGAAACTGCGCGCCGCAATCAAGGCGATGGGGCGGCAGTTCCTCCACGCCGAACGGCTCGGCTTTCGGCATCCGCAGACGAACGAAGCCCTGCACTTCATTGCGCCGCTACCGGCAGAGTTGACGCAGTTGGTCGACACGTTGGCAGAGTTGTAAGGACAGTGCGCCCGCCCCGCCACTTATTCCTTCGCGCCCGCAATTGTTATACTGGCGCAGCACCCAAACCGCGCCTGCAAGGGCAACGAGAGTTTACGTTTACAGCATCGAACACACGGCGTCGGAGTTAAGAATTGCAAGCCGTTTATCCGCCGTCGTCACCGTCTGAATTTATGAGCATATTAGTCCGTACATCGTTATTGACCGTGCTGGCTTGTGTCCTTGGCGCGAGCGTGTTTGCGCAGAAGCAGCCACAGCCGACACCCACGCCGCTGCCGCAAGGCGAGGGCAGCGAGCGCGTCAACGTGCGCCTCGTGCGCCTGCCCGTCACGGTGCTGGACAAGAAGCGGCAACCGATCTCCGGTCTCACCGCCAACGACTTTATTATTCTTGAGGACAAGCAGCCGCAAAAGATCGAAGGCTTCTTCGACGAGCAAGCGGCCTTGCCGATCTACGTCGCGGTCTTAATTGACACCTCTTCGTCAACTGTCGGCCAACTGCGCTTCGAGCAAGAGGCGGCGAAAGATTTCATCTATACGGTCGTGCGCCTGCGCAAGGACAAGGCTGCCTTCGCCACGTTCGACGACGACGTGCATCTCTGGCAGGACTTCACCGATAAACTCGATCTGCTTGATAAGGCCGTTGATAGCATCAAGAAGCCGGGCACGCAGACCGCGCTCTACGATGCCGTCTGGGAGTTCTGCGATCAGAAGCTGCGGAACGTGAACGGCAAGCGCGTCATCGTCCTCATCACCGACGGCGACGACACTTACAGCCGCGCACGGCTCAGAGATGCGATTGATATTGCGCAGCGCACGGAGACTGCCATCTTCGCCATCTCGACCAAAGCCGGTTTTTCCGGCAGCGTGCCCGGCGTCGAAGCGGGGCAAGTGAAAGATGCAGGCGACCGCGAGCTTGATCGGCTATGCGCCGAGACGGGCGGCAAGTCCTTTTTCACCGGCGACCGGGTTGCGCTGGAGCGCTCGTTCTCGCAGGTCGCGCGCGAACTGCGCTCGCAGTATCTGATCACCTACAAGCCGACGCGCCCGTTCGACGGCAGCAAGCGGCAGATCGAAGTTAAGTTGGCCGACAGCGGGCGCAAGGGTCTCGAAGTCCGCACGCGCAAGGGCTACACGGCGACGGACGACACAGTGAAATAATGCGGAATGCGGAATGCTGATTTCGGATCGCGGATTGCGGATTAAAAGAACTACCGTCTTGCTAATCCGCATTCCGTCTTCCGCAATCAAAGAGAGAGTGGTTTGAAGTTTATGTTCGATCTTAATCGGTTGGGGCGTAGGTTGGCGTTTGTGCTGGCGGTCGGCCTGTTGTGTATGGGCGGTCTGCTCGGGCGCAGGGCGCACGCGCAGCCGCCGGTCAGTACGCCGCAACAAACACCGAGCCGGCCGCGTCGCGCTGACGATGCGCCGCAGCAGACGACGCCCGCAAAACCGACGCCGAAGGATCAAGACGAGATCACGCTCCAGCAAGATGACGAGGTCGAGCGCGTCAATACCGATCTGACCACTGTCTTGTTCACGGCCGTGGACAAGAACAAGCGGTTCGTTACCACGCTCCGGCAGGAAGACGTGCGCGTGTTGGAAGACGGCTCGCCGCAGACGATCTTTACTTTTCAACGCGAGACCGAACGCCCGCTCTCGCTCGCTATTCTGATCGATACGAGCGCATCGCAAGAGCGCACGTTGCCCGACGAGAAGAACGCCGCGCGCGAGTTTGTGGAAGCCGTGATCCGGCCGAGCAAGGACGAAGTCGCGGTCATCTCGTTCACCGGCGATTCAACCTTAGAGCAGGGCATGACGGGCAGCGCCAAACGCGTCCGGCAGGCGATTGATCGCGTGGAGTTCGTGCCGCCGTCTGGCTATATCGGTGGTGGGACGGTGGTAGGCACGCCGCCCATCTCCGGCACGAATCAGCAGACTGCCGGCTCGACCGCGATCTGGGATGCGATTATGGCTACGAGCGACGAAATTTTTCAACAGACTTCCGAGAAGACGCGCCGCGCGATGATCCTGATCACCGATGGCGTGGACACGTCGAGCCACTGGCACATCGAGGACGCGGTCAACAGTGCGCTCAAGGCCGATGGCGTGATCTACTCCATCGGCATCGGCGACGCTTATGTCTCCGGAGTGGAAGAAGCCAGCTTGCGTAAAATCTCGGAGCGGACGGGCGGACGCGCTTACTTCCCCAGAAATGAAGAGGATTTGCGCGCCGCGTTCGCGCAGATTCAACAGGAACTGCGCTCGCAATATCTGCTCGCCTATTCGCCGACGAACAAGACGCGTGACGGCCAGTTCCGCCAAGTCAAAATCGAAATCACCAGCCCCGAACTGCGCAAAGAAAATCTGCGCCTCACCTACCGGCAAGGCTACTTCGCCAAGAGCGGCGGCAACGTGCAACAGCCGGGCACACAGCCGAAAGCAAAGCGACCATAAAGACGTGCAGCCTACACGCGCTTACTGGCAGCACGGTGCGCGCGGTCAACGCAAAACAATAAGGGCGCAGTCAATCGTGACCGCGCCCTTATTATGTTTGGTTGCCTGCGTGGTTATTGGGTTGAACGATCAGCGCGCGTTGGCCGTCTCCGTCGTGCCGATGGGCAAGATCGTCAGTTTGATGGTGCGGCGGCCGAAGCGCATGGCCTCGCCTGTGCTGGGCATCCAGATGTCGATCTTGCGCCCGCGCACCGCACCGCCGCGATCCGCGACGACGTACTCGCCGCTATACGGGCCGGCTTCGAGCCGCACGCGCGTGCCCAGCGGCAACAAGCGCCGGTCGGCCGCGATTAGTCCGCGCGTCACGAACCGCCCGCTCGCCGTGCGCCCGCGCAGAGTGTAGGCGGTCGCGGTGAATAGCTGCGGGGCTGCGGCCGATGTTGTGCGCGCTCGCATTTTTTTAACTTCAGGCGGGGGCGGCCCCGGCTCGGTCTCGACTACGACCGGCGCGCCGGTTGGTTTTACCTCGGCCGCGAGCGCCGGTTGTGGCGCGTTGTCTGCGGTGGGCACGCTCGCGCCCGCCGTTGCCTGTCTGTGCGTCTCCTGCTTGCTCTGTGCGAGGTCTTCTGCGATTGACGGGTGTGGATAAAAGAATAATGAACCGAGTAGCAGCGCGCCCGTTAGCGCGGCGCTACCGCCGAAGAGGGATTTTGCCATTTTTCGGGTCTCCTGTACCGATAGATGTCTTTCAGCGACGCGCGAGCCTTAGTGCAGAGTTCGGGGACTCGACCTCCGCGACCCAGGAGGCAACCACGTGCCGGTCGCGGAGTGGGGACTCACATCCTTGTTGCGCCAAAAGGCTGAAAGAGTTACTAAAACAAAAAACAAGCGAACGTGATCTTGCGCAGATCGTCCGCTTGTTTTATGTCGCTGAGACTAGCACATGCTCTCGTCCCAGTCCAGCAGCAAGGTGGGCGAAAAAGGGCTGGAGCTTAACGACGTTGACAATGATTACCGACCGGCCGGCGGCAAACTGACGCCGGCCAGATGCAGCACATCCTGTTGCCGTGCGGGCGGCAACTCCGCATACAGTTCGACAAAGGCCGCGTTCGTCCAACCGAAACCGATCTGGTTGTCCGCGTAGCCGAACTTGATCCCCGCGCCCAAGTCGGACGTGCGCTCTGCCACGTCATATTTCTCGACGATGGTGCGATGCGCGATGAACTCTTTCAGCAAGAGCGAGAGGAAGTTGATGCTGATGCGATCTGCTGCCTCGTTGAAGCCATAACGCCGCAGACCCTTGACCGCGAGCAACTGCATCGGAGCCCAACCGTAAGGCGCGTCCCACTGATTGCCGCTCACGTTGTCGCTCGTCTGCAACCCGCCCAGCCGCTCGAAGCGCCAGAGGTTCGCGGCGACGCGCGCCGCCTGCTGCGGCGTGGCAATGCCCACCCACAACGGATAGAAAGTTGTAACGAAGTGATAGCGCCGCACCTCGCGCCGGCGAAAATTGTAGTCGAAGTAAAGTCCGTCGCGCTCGTCCCACATGAGTTGATTGACGAGCCGCCGCCGCGCGTTGGCGCGCTCGTCCCATATACGCGCCGCCCGTGCGCGTCCCAATGTGCGCAGGATCGCGGCCGTGTCCGTCTCCATCAGGTAGAGCAGTGAGTTGAGACAGACAGGGTTGTAATTAACGATGTCCGTATTGAACTGCCCGAAACGATTCGACGGATCGAAGCCCGACTCGCGCATCGAGCGGTCGCCCGTGTAGAACGCGGCGGTCAATTCGTCGCGCGCACGGTCGTAGTAATCATGCACGTCATAATCCGCGATCTCGTGCGTGCGATAAAACTCTTTGACGCGGTCGTAATGCGTGCGCCCCGCGGCGTCGCGCTCGTCCGCGATGACTTCGGGCGCGGGGCCAACGCCCGTGTCGTAATAACGTGCGAGACCCGTCTCCGCGATCAGATGCGGCGCGGTCGTCCAGAAGCGATAATATTTTTCAATCGCGGGCACAGTGCACGCAAGCCAGGCGCGGTCGTGCGTCCGGCGATAGACGTGCAAGATCATCTGCGTCAAAAACGGCGGCTGCGAGCGCGTGAGGTAGTAGGTGCGATTGGCGTTGAGGATTTTGCCGTACTGCTCGATCTCATAGAGAAAATTCTCGACCATGTCGCGCGCCAACTCATGCTCGCCATCGCGCACCAGCCCGACCTGTATGAAGTAGCTATCCCAACCGTACATCTCGTTGAAGCGACCACCGGGCACGACGTAATGACGGGGCAGATACAACAAGCCGTGCGCCTGAATATAATCGGTGTTGGCCGGGAGCGGCAATAACTCGATCCGCGCAAAGTCTGCGGTCGGCATCTGCGCACGTAACGTCTGCGTGATGCGCTCGCTATTCTCCCCGCGTGGCACGTAGACGGGCCAGCGCGGGCCGTGCGTCGCCGCGAACTTCGGATCGACGGCCGCCGCCGCCAACTGCGCCGGCCCGCGCTGCAACGTGTGCCAGCCTTGCTTGATGTATTGCCGGATGGCACGCAGGTCTGCGCGACTCGCGCGCTGCTGCGGCAGCGTCGGCGCAGACAGTGCCAGTAACAACAGGATGACTAACCCGGCTCGCCCCTTCTTATTCATCCCTCATCCTTCATCCTTCATCCTTCATTCCTTGCTCTTGCAGCCATTCGCCGCGATAGATTACTTCGGCCGTGCCGGTCAGCACGACATCGCCGTCGGCGCGCCATTCGACTTCGAGCCGGCCGCCGGGCATGTGTACGCTGACGCGCCGCTCCGTCAACTCGTTCAGACAGGCGGCGACGGCCACGGCGCACGCGCCCGTGCCGGATGAGAGCGTCTCGCCGACGCCGCGCTCCCAGACGCGCGCCTCGACGTTCGCGCGGTCTAGCACGCGGATAAATTCGACGTTGGTGCGCGCAGGAAAACGCGGATGCGCTTCGATGATGCGTCCCCAGCGTCGCCAATCAACCGCGTCGAAGTCCGCGACCTGCACGCAGCAGTTAGGATTGCACATCTCTAATGCTGTCACTGCGAGCGTCTCGCCGTCGCCCACAGCGAGCGGATGGTTGATGACGCGCGCCAACGGCGCATCGGTCAAGAATGGAATCTCTGCGCTCGCAAAGCGCGGCGTGCCGATCTCTGCCGCGAAGCGATAACGCCCGCGCTCGTCTTGCTCTAGCAGTTGATAAAGTTTTATCCCCGCGCGTGTGGCGAGGCGCAACTCCGGCGCAGTCCACAACTCTTCGTGATAGAGAAACGCGGCGGCCGAGCGCGAGCCGTTACCGGACATCGCGGCCTCTGAGCCATCGGGATTGAAGATGCGCAGGCGGAAATCGGCCGCGTCGTCGGTTAGCCGTGCGAGCGTGGCAAGCCCGTCTGAGCCGACGCCGTAGTGCCGGTCGCAGACGCGACGCACGAAGGCGGGCAACACATTGGCAGGAACATCGATCTCTGTCGCCTGACAGACGATGTAGTCGTTGCCGTAACCGTGAAACTTACCGAAGCGCATTGTTCTTCGAGGCAGCAATAGTTAAGCGGCTAAACGGCGCGCAGTATAGCATCCGCACGCCATTTGGCCGCTCATGTAGGCCGCAACGCCCGCCTTTACTCAGACGATATTGTCTGCCGCCCGTGGAAACCGACGCTCATTAACTCTTTGCTCCTACCAGCTACCCGGTTCTATCCTTTTGAGACATTGCCCCGGCGGGGCACATCTAGGCACATTGACTGCCGCCGCGACTTGGTGTATTTGTTGGCCTGCTCACATGACCGCAAGGTTTGTTAGCCCGCCCGCAACGGCAAAAGGGTTGTAAACCATTTAGCCGAACTAGAAGCTGACCCTCAAAATCTGCGTCCGACGCAACACCCTAGGGCCAGTCCTTGAAGTGTCAGCGCTGAGCGCCTGCGCTGCTCAGCACTGACCACTGTTGACCCCACGCCTGACACAAGGCGCAACTGTCGAAAGGAGCTTGAGATAACAATATGAGTAAGGAAAAGAAAGACCTATCCGGCTCTGACCCCGCGATAGGAAAGTTAAGCCGCCGAAATTTTGTCAGAAGCGCTACCACCATCGCGGCCGTAGCTGCGATCGTTCCCCTCAAACCTCTGCTTGGTGGCAAAGAGTCGGTGGCTGAGGCAGCGACCGGAAATAGTAATTCTGCGAATCGCATGAACGACTGTTTCAATTACCGTAAGAACACTGCTCAGGCCCAGAGGGTCAACGTCGGGCCGCAGGCAGACAATGGCGATGCGGCGCGGTTCACAGACTTCAGTGGCTGCTACAGCAAAGCCCTGTCGCACGACAGTCTCGGCGTGCCAAACGCGGCCGCTTTGCTCAGTCTGCGCAATGCCCTCGCGAGCGGCAACGCCGCAGACTTCGCCAACATCGTGGTGGGGACGCCCGGTGGCGGCGGCAACTCGAAGTTGAACGGCCCACAGGTGGCGCTGGCCTTCGATCTGGAAGGTCTCGACTCGCACGCCACCGTCATCCCGCCCGCGCCGAGCGTCGCCAGCGCACAGACGGCCGCCGAACAGGTTGAGCATTACTGGGCCGCGCTGCTGCGCGATGTGCCGTTCACCGATTACGCGACAGACCCGTTGGTCGGGCAGGCGGTGGCCGACATGAACCGCATGTCGTTCCTGCGAAGCACGGCGAATAATCAGTTCCCCTATCCGGTCACGCGGCAGAATTTATTTCGCGGGCAGTTCATCGCGGGCGATGGCAACGTCATGGGGCCGTACATCTCGCAGTTTATGATCCAGCCGACGTTCTTCGGCTCACAGCCCCTCGACCAGAAATACAGCACGTCCCTGCCGGGGCAGGAATTTATGACCGCGCCGGGCACGTATCAACAAATCCAGAACGGCGGCGCTTCGGTGGGTTCGTTGGTCGCTGACCCCACCTATCGTTACCTGCGCAACGGGCGCGACCTCGCGGCCTACACGCGGGTGGACGTACTCTATCAAGGGTACTTTACGGCCTTCCTCGTCTTGGCGGGTTTAGGCGCTGCGCCCAATCCGGGCAATCCCTATATCGGCTCGCTGACGCAAAAAGCCTTCGCCACGCTGGGCGGGCCGGACGCGGCGGGGACGCTCGCGGAAATGGCCACACGCGCGCTCAAAGCCGCTTGGTTCCACAAGTGGATCAAAGACCTGCGCATGCGGCCCGAAGAGTACGGCGCGCTGGTGCATGCGCGGAAGACCGGGGCCAACCCGATGCCTCAGGCGGCCGCAGCGCTGCACAACGACATGCTGAACTCGGCGGTGCTGCCCATCATCAACTCGACCTATAGCAGCTACCTGCTGCCACAGGCATTCCCCGAAGGCTCCCCGACGCACCCGTGCTATCCGACGGGCCACGGCACCGTCGGCGGCGCGTGCGTCACCGCGCTGAAGTTCTTTTTCAACGGCAGCCAGAAAATTAAGCCGCTGCTTATGGCCGCCGGCCGCGATGTGTACGAGCCGAGCACAAATGGCCTCTCGCTCAACACCTACACGGGCACGGACAGTGGCGCGCTGGACATCAACGGTGAGTTGAATAAACTGGCCTACAACGTCACGTTCGGGCACGGGATTCACGCCGGCATACACTTCCGCAGTTCGTCCTACTGGTCGATCCTGCTGGGCGAGCAAGTTGCGCTCAGTGTGCTGCAAGACCGGGCCAAGTCTTACAACGAGCCGTTCACGATCAGCATCACGAAGTTCGACGGCACGACGGCCACCATCACCAATCAATAACCCCAAACCGGAAGGGCGGCCCCGACAAACGGGCCGCCCTCCCTGCAACAATAAACCCACGCCGCTAAGTTCATCGGCACGCTACCCAAACCACCGCCAGCGAAACATGCCGGGTTAAGCCCCGAACCCTTTGGCCCCGGCTAAATGACCGGCGCTTCGCGCCGCAGCTCCACCTTACGAACGGCCCGCGAACGAGGCGAGCAGCACGGCGACGGCGTCGAGATATGTGCGGCGCGCGTCTGCTTCCTCTGGATAATGATTGACCATCAGCGAGAAGACCAGATGCTCGCCGGCCGCGCTCGTGACCTAACCGGAGAGCGAGGCGACGTTGTTGAGCGTGCCGGTCTTGGCGCGCAGATTATTGGCCGCGGGCGTGTTCCGCAAACGATTCCGCAGAGTGCCGTCCACGCCCGCAATCGGCAGCGCATCGCGCCAGACTTGCGCATAGCGATGACGATTCATGTATGTGAGCAGTTGCAACGTCGCATCGGCCGTGATGAGGTCGCTGCGCGCGAGGCCCGAGCCGTCGAAGAAACTCAAATGCTCCGGCAGCGCGCCCGCTTCGCGCAAGAACGCGCGCACGACCGCGCTGCCCGCCTCAGCCGTCGTCAACTTCGGATCGCTCGCGGGGAACTGCTTGCCCAGCGTGCGCAGGATCAACTCCGCATACAAGTTCTGACTCGGCTTCAACGTCTGCGCTGCGACTTCACTGAACGGCGGCGACTCACGCTTGGCAAGTTCGATCAACTTGGCTGGATCGAACGGAGTGAACTCGTGATCCACGGCGTTGCGTGTGCGGATGACGCCTTTGATGCTTACGCCCTGTCGTTGCAGCGCGGCGCGCAGCATGGCCACAAAAGTTAGCGCGGGCTGCGGCACGGCGACGCTGCCGGAGTAACCCGGATCATCCAACGGTAGACTGCCTTTGATGATCAGCGCGTCCGTGCCGAGCGGATGATCGACGTTCAATTCACGGCGTGTGCCCGCGGCGGCGGTCGTCGCGCGGTTATCAATGTAGAGCGCGGGCGACACGTCGCGCGCCATCGCGGGGTTGGCATAATTGCCGGTCAAAAACTTCGCATATTCAGGGCCGGTGGTGACGATTGCCTTTGCGCCGACGCGTGCGCCGGATTTGATAAAGAGATCGAACGCATTGTCGTTGACGCTTAGCGCGCTGACCGGCGCGGCGTAGTACCACTGTAGATCGTCCCACTCCCAACCAGCGCCGAGCGCGGGGCCGGTGAAATAACTTTCGTCGCCGACCAGATCGCCTTCGATGCGCTTGACGCCGGCCGCGGCGATGCGGGCGGCGAGGTCGTCAATCGCTTTGTAGTAGTCGCCGCCGTTGAAGCGCGTGGCATAGGTCGGATCGCCGCGCCCGTAGATGAGCAGATCGCCGCGCAGCTTGCCGGATTTGTCGGGCCGCTCGCTGGCATAGACGGAGGTGGTGAAACGAAAGTCGGGGCCGAGGCGGTCGAGCGCGGCGGCGACCGTGTAGAGCTTCATGTTCGACGCGGGCATCAAGAGCTTGCCCGCGTTCGTCTCGAACAGCACGCGCCCCGTGTCGAGCGAGGCGACTTTAGCGGCGAGGAACGCGGGCGCGAGTTGCGGCTGGTCAACGATCTCTTGCAGCCGCGCCTGCAACTCTTCAACCGTGCGCGGCGGGGGCACGACGGGCATGGCCTGCGGCGTCGGTGTCGCTTGCGGCGTGGGCGTGGGCGTGGCCGTCTGCGTGGGCACGGACGGCGCGGTTCTGCGCTCGCGGGGCGGCGCGTTCTGCACCTGCGCGGGGCGGACGAAGGCGGGCGCGACGAGCGACCACGATAACAGCAAGAGCGCGAGCAGGCGCGCAGAAACAGGTTTTTTTGATGACATAGCAGCGAGTTAATCTGATCCAAATTTTCGCGGTTGAATTTCCGGCGCGTGTTAGTCGCCACTGCCGCGCGCGGGACGTAGGCGCGGCACGTCGGCGTCGGCCTGTTGCTCGCGTTGCGTCTTCAACAGTGACGTTTCATATTTGATGTTGCCGAGCAGCGTGTCGAAGACCGCTTTGATGAAGCCGAGAATGGCGGGGCCTAGCACGATGCCGGGAATGCCGAACGTGTAGACGCCCGCGACGAGCGCGATCAGCATCCAGTAGAAATTAAATTGCCCCGCGCCGCGCGCCGCCAACCGTGGCCGCAGCAGGGTCGAGCCAAGCGTCATCAGCAAGCCCATGCTGAGATAGACCGTTGCCGCGCCGGGGCTATGGCGGAACGCGAGCAGATAGATGCCGACCGGAAGATAGACGGCCCATTCGCCGAGCAGGGGGAAAAAGCCGACGAGAAACGTGACGATAGCCAGCACGACCGCGAGCGGCACGCCAAAGACGATGTTGAGGACGAGGACGAACAGCGCCTTCAACGTCTGATCGATGAAGACCGCTTGCAGCGCGCCGCGCAATGCGCCGCCGATGTTCTCGCCGAGTCTGTCATAGAGCGGGAGATACTCGCCGGGCACGCGCACTTTGATGTAAGCGGCGATGCGTTGCCGTTGGGTCAAGACGTAGAAGACCGTGAAGAAGAAGATGGCGGTCGAAGCCAGCAAGAGCGGTGCGCGTTGGCGAAACTCCTGCACCGCTTCGGCTGAGCGCGTGACGCCTTCGCTGAACGCGCTTTGGAGACCGGTGCGCAAGCCCTGCCGACTGACCGGCACATATTGTTCGACCGCGCGGCTAATCGCCTCGATAATCTCCGGTTGCCGCTTGGTGACGTAATCGGAGTAGCCCGCCAACTCGTGCCACGCATAACCGACGAGGACGCAGAGCGGCACAACGATGAGCGCCATCGTGATGAGCGCGCTGCCCGCACGCGCATGCAGCCGTCGCTCCAGCCACGTCTGCACCGGCAACAGATAGACGCCCGCGACCACGCCGACGAGCAACGCTACCAGCACTTGGCCGACGAGCAGCGCGAAGAGCGCAACGGCCAGCACCAGCGCGCCGCCATACACAAGTATGCGGCGCGCGTCCGCCACTGTTAGCTCGCTCAAACGTTGCGTGTCGTTGTTAGCCATCTGTGGCGGCTAATCTAACACACTACATTTGGCAGCTTGAATGCGAAAAGGCCACGGCTGTTTGTGCCGTGGCCTTTTGCTTTGCCGATGGCGAGAACGTTATTGAATGCGCACGGTGAGCGTAACGGTGGCGGACTTGCCCGGCGCAATCGTGGTGGCGCTGAAATTCCAGCGCACCCAATTCACACTGGCATCGAACGTGCCCGCCGCGCCCGGTGGTATGTAGTTGATCCAAGGCGAAGGCGGCACTGGCGGCGTCGCCGCGCTACGCGCTTGCTGCGAGTGCTCCACCGTGGGCGCAGGGATGCCGCTGCCGTTCGCGTTGTAGGTGGCCGAGCCGACCTTGAACACGGTGTTGGCAGGCACCATGTCGTAGACGATGAAGTTAACGGCGTTTGCGCCTCCCGTATTCGTGAACGTGATGCTGTAGGTCAATTCAGTGCCGGGCGTTTGGCGGGCAGTCGGGTCAGTGCAATTCGCCGGGCTGGGACAGGTCTTGTCGAGGACGATCTTCGGTGAGCCGGTCACGGTCACGTCTTCGCCGGTGCTTGAGGCGGAATTATAACTCGCGGTGGTCGTGCCGCTCACGGTCGTGCGCGTCGGGTCGAGATAGCTGGCGGTCGCCGGATTCTGATACGTGCCCGAGACGACATTGAAAGCGATGTTGACCGTGAAGGTGAGCGCGACGCTGCCGCCACCCGGAATGGTGAACGAACTCCACGCGGGCACGGCGTCGCCGACCGTCGGGTTGGTTATAGTCGGGCGCGTCGCGCTACCATTGAGCGTGATCGTGCCGGTCGAGGCGTAGGTGAACAATGCCGGCAGCGTGTCGGAGAACGTAACGCTCGTGGCATCGCTGCGATTGGCGGCGTTGGCGACTGTGATCGTGTAGGTCGCGGGCACGCCCGTCGGCGTGTTGCGCACAGAGGGCGTCGAGGTCGTCTTCGTTACGGTCAACAGTGGGACGCACTGCGCGCCGGAACTTGCGCCGGGGATCGCGGCCGCGAGCGTCGTGCTAGTGCCGGCACTGCCGGGCGTCGCGCCGTAAACGTTATTGGGCGCGCCGGCGATGGTGGTGATGCCGTTCGTGCCGCCTGCGACGTTGGCCGCACCGCCCCAAGTGGTGGCGACGTAGCCGCCGCCGCCGCCGCCGCCGGGGCCGTGCCGGTTATCCGTGTCGCAGGGCGCGGAGCCGCAGATAGTGCCGACTGCCTGCGTGTTCCATGCGTCGCCGCCGCGCCCACCGCGCGCGTTGAGCGAGAGCGCGCCGCTATATGTGAGCGCGTTGATCAGGATGCTGCCGCCTGCGCCGCCGCCGCCGCCGCCGTCGTTCAGCGTGAGCGCGTAAGCATCCGCGCCGTTCGCGCTGACTGCGCCCGCGCCGCCCAATGTGCCTGCGCGGAGCATGACGATGCCGCCACCGCCTGCGCCGCTCGACGCGATGGTCGAAGAGTTGTTGCGCGAGCCTGCGCCGCCACCGCCGCCTAGGACGACGCGCGTCGCGGCGGGCGCGACCGACATCACGCCGCCGAAGCCGCCGATGTTAAGTCGGCTGCGCCACGTCAAGCCGCCGATGCCGCCCGTGCCCGCGTTGCCGCCGCCGCCGCCGCCAGAGTTCTCTTCGTTGGTACCCGTCGTGCCGTCTGTGCCGCCGCCACCCGCGTTGCCCGGTGCGCCCCGCGCGGTGTAGCCGGCGGGATAGCCTTCGACGCCCGTGTCGATGACGCTTGTGCCGTCGTAGACGTAATGCGGCGTGCCGGCGATGCCCTCGCCCTTTTGCCCGTTGAGATTGAAACTGGAAGGTAGCCGATAGTCGGTGTTAGTGGGCGT
>JANMAD010000600.1:0-2395 GCA_031359515.1 Acidobacteriota bacterium
GGCGAATCGGCGTGGCTCTATGCGCGTTTGATGCGGCTGTGCAAACAGATGCTCGGTGTCACCGTCTTCTCCATCGATCCGTATCAACTCGGCGCGGGCAACGAAGAGGGCATCGAATCGGGCGCGTACTGGTTCTATCGCAAGCTCGGCTTCCGCCCCACGCAACCGGAGTTAAGCAAACTCGACGCGGCGGAAGAACGCAAGATCACGACGCGCGCAGGCTATCGCACCAACGCGCGCACATTACGCAAACTTGCGACCGGGCACGTGCTATACGATGCGAGCGCGAGCGGCGCATGGGATCGCTTTCACGTCCATCACATCGGCTTAAAGTTAGCGCGCCGCATGAGCGCGCGTTTTAACGGCGACGCGGACAAGTTGCGTCGCGCGTCTGTCGCCACAGTCGCACGCGCGCTCAACATCCGCATTGATAGTTGGCGCGCAGACGAGCAACGCGCATTCGCAGACATCGCGCTCGTCCTCGCGCTCATTCCTGATCTCGCGCGTTGGTCAACGACGGAGAAACGCATGCTCGTGCGGCTCGTGCGTGCGAAGGCCGGCGCGGATGAGTTAATTTATTTGCGCGGGCTGCAAGGGCATGCGCGGCTGCGTCGTGCGATAATCGCGCTGGGCACGAGCAACGAACAGTTACATGAACATGGAGCAAGCAACGCACACTGACAGCACGCCGCCGGGTTTTCGTAGCGGCTACGTCGCGCTCATCGGGCGACCGAACGCGGGCAAGTCCACGCTCTTAAACCGGCTCGTCGGCGAGAAGATCGCGGCCGTGTCGAACAAGCCGCAGACCACGCGCTATCAGATTCAAGGCGTCATCACGCGCCCCGACGGGCAGATCGTCCTCGTGGACACGCCCGGCGTGCATGCGCCCGGCTACCTGCTCAACCGGCGCATGATGGCCGCCGTCCACGACGCGCTCGCGGGCGTTAACCTCGTGCTGCTCATGCGCGACGCTTCGGTCTCGACCGGCAACGGCGACCGCTTCGTCCTCGACCTCGTCAAACAAGCCCAACTGCCCGCGCTGCTCTTGCTGAACAAGACAGACAAAGTGCCGGACAAGCAAAAGCTGTTGCCGCTCATCGAGTGGTACGCGCAAGAGTACGACTGGCGCGCAGTCCTCCCGCTCTCCGCGCGCAAGGGCGACATGGTGGAAGCGATGATCATGGAGATCATCAAGCACCTACCCATAGGCGAGCCGCTCTTTGCGGAAGACGAATTGACCGATCAGCCGCTGCGCGCCCTCGTCGCCGAGATCGTGCGCGAGAAAATTTTGCAAACCACCGGCGAAGAACTGCCTTACGTGACGGCCGTCGTCACCGAAGAGTACGACGAGACGCGCGCCGATCTGACGCGCATCAGTTGCATCATCTATGTCGAGCGCGACTCGCAGAAGAAGATCATCGTCGGCCGCGCAGGCGAGCGGATCAAGGACGTGGGCACGCGCGCACGCCACGACATCGAACGACTCGTCGGCCACCGCGTCCACCTCGCACTCTTCGTCAAGGTCGAAGCCGACTGGCGCAATAGCGAGCGCGCCCTCAACGAAATGGGGATAAAGCAGTGACGAGTGGCGAGTGACGAGTGACAAGATGAAAACTTCTTGCTCGTCACTCGTCACCCGTCACTCGTCACTTATGAACTGGTTCGCTCTCGATGTCACGCTTGAGCCGTCGGCGCGCGAAGCCGTGGAGTACGCGCTGATGGAGGCGGGCGCGCTCGGCACGGAGACGAATGACGCGGGCGACGAAACTTTGCGCGCGACAGGTTATTTTGAGCGTGCGCCCGAACGCGAAACGATCCGCGCGGTGTTATTTGAAGCGTTGCGCATCTATGCGCTGCCGACCTCGGCCGTGCGTGACATGACGATGCGCGAAATCGCGGGGCGCGATTGGCTGGCCGAGTGGAAACAGAATTGGCAGCCCGTCGAGGTCGGCGCACGCTTCATCATCGCGCCGCCGTGGAGCGAGATCGCAGACGCGGGTGATCGCTTCATCATTCGCATCGAGCCGGGCATGGCCTTCGGCACGGGCACGCACGAAACGACGCGCCTGTGTCTCGCCGCCATCGAACAACATTTTCACGGCGCGAGTTTGCTCGATGTCGGCACGGGCACGGGCATACTCGCCATCGCCGCCGCCAAACTCGCGCCGCACGCGCGCATCAACGCTTGCGACACAGACGCCGAAGCCGTCGAGATCGCCCGCGAGAATGCACGCCTGAACGACGTGGCCGCGCAGATCAACTTCTGCGTCGGCTCGGTTGACGCAAACACCGCCTCCGCCGATTGCGTCTGCGCGAATTTGACGGCGGACGTGATCGTGCCGCTGTTGCCCGCGCTCGTGGGCGCGATGTGCGGGCGGCTGATACTCTCCGGCAT
>JANMAD010000623.1:0-2463 GCA_031359515.1 Acidobacteriota bacterium
TGCGCCCGGAGCCTTCGGTGCGCGGCCTCGCCACGCGGGAGACGGCCCATTTGGGAGCGCTTCTCGGCGAGTTCTTGTCTGTGGGATGCAATATGCGCGAGACCCGGCCCGCGTTGGAGTCGCCCCACATGTCGCCCGGCAGTTTCTTCACGCTCAAGCCAGAGATTTCGCTGGCGCAGCAGGCGCGCTGTGCGCCCATCACCAACCGCAAGCGTTGTATAAGCGAAGTGCCGCACTCCGAGATGCGGGGCGCAGGTGACCAGACCCGCAGGCAGTAGCTTCTGTTTACGAATTTCCCCCGATCTGGTTACTTCGCCGCTCTCCGTCCACTGAATGGCTCGCGCCGCCTCACTGAGCGGGATGCGCCCGGTCTTAATAGTAAAGGCCAGATAAACGGCGCGCGGCTGCCGGCCGCTTAGATCGAACATGAGCCGGGCACTTTTGACCTCAACAGGACGCCACAACTCCAGCGTATGATCATAGACCTCGTAACCGGCTATTTCTCTTGTCTGTCCCTTCTTCTCGCCGCGGTTGATCTGGCGAACCGCGACTGCGGGCCGCATCTCGCTCATGCGACGGTCGCCGCGGAAACGTAATGAAACCCACGCGGTTTTATGACAGTCATCCATATCTCCGGTTAGGAGGGAAAGTTCGATTGATCCGGTCTGCCCGCTATTTTTAGGGAGCACGAGCTTGCGGTAACCGGAAGGGCGAGTTCGCGGGCTGCTGAAGATGTACCAATGCGGATGAGTGACGGCATCGGGTTGGGTGAAGGTCGGCTTGTGATCAAATCCATCCATGTGCCTCTTTGTTTTTCTACGGCGGACGAAGGTGCGTTCGTAATACCCGTGCAAGGCATCGAGCGCCTCTAACTCGGGATTGACTTGGAAGAATTCCTCACTCTCGACCTGTGCTGTGCGACTGCGCAGAGCACGTGCGATGCGGTTCAGTCCGTCCGCACCAATGGGATGAATGAGGGCGGGCGCGCCGCGCCAGCCGGCCAGCTCCGGGTTCTGTTTGAGCCACGTCAGGTATTGCTCCCAGCGATGTCGTCGCCCCGTGAGGCGACCGCCCATAGTGATTTCGAAGGCCGCGAAGCGTGGCCTCATCGCCAGGTAAAGCCTGTGCTCCGGCACTGCCTCCCACGCAGACTTCTCATCGAGCCACTGCTGGTGTCGTGTCTGCCAACGCCGCACGAGAGATTCATAGCTGCTGAGAGATGCAGCGGCTTCGCGCACAACCATCTGCTTCATTGCCGGAGGGAGGCCGGCAAATAGCGCACTCTTGTCGAAGAGTAGGGTTCCCTCAGCCAAGAGCCGTACCGCACGGTCGGCCCAACTTTCACCTGTCATCTCGACCAGCCCCCCATCAGGGCCGGAGACCTTGGCCTTAAGTTTTCTAGCCGTTGTCGGCACCCAATTCTCTAGGCAGACGCTGTTCAGTAGGTAGGGCGCGTTATTAGCCGGACAGGCTGTGATGAAATGGGCTATCTCGCGATACAACTCCCGCTCTGCCGAAGACTTGCCACACGCGCCCCGGCGCATGCGGAAAAGGATCAATATGATCTCTTTGAGGCGCTCGTTGAAGACATTGTGCGTCTGCCAGAGCGCCGCTAGTGTCTCTGGGTCACATTGCAGTCGAGCCTGTAGTGTCTTCAACGGCATACAGCACAGATGAGCCGGGCTGAGCTAAATCCAGCATTCGATTCTTTCCCGGATCGGTATGTCGCCGGAGTTTATTTCAGCTTATATGCTCCGAACTAATCGTCTCGCCACTTCGATAAATCGAAGTGAACATTGACTCTTCTCACCTAGCGGCGCGGGGAGTATGATGAGCGCGAACACAAAGCTTTCAGTCAAACGGTTCCCCCTTGGGCTAGGAGTCAACGCATGAAGATTGCGGTTAGCGGTAAAGGCGGTTCCGGCAAAACTACTATCTCGGCGACGCTTACGCGCCTGTTGGCCCGACGCGGTCTGCCTGTGCTAGCGATTGACGGCGACCCGAATCCTAATCTCTTACAGGCTCTCGGCGTCGGCCCCGGTGTGGAGATCGAGTCTGTGCCGCGCAGCATCGTCGAGCGGCGCGAGGACGAGACGGGCGCGACCCGACACGTGCTGACGAGACCTGTGGCCGAGATCATCAGCCAGTACGGGCTGAAAGCCCCCGACGGCGTGACGGTGCTGGTCGGCACGCGCGTCGATCACGCGGGCGCGGGTTGACTGTGCGGCGCACACGCTGCCGTGCGCAGCCTCATCGGTGAGATCGTCAACAGTACAGAGAGCGTGACCGTGATGGACATGGAGGCTTCTATTGAGCACCTAAGCCGGGGCACACTCAGATACGTTGATGCGCTGCTCGTCGTCCTTGAGCCTTACTATCGTTCGATGGAGACCGCCGGGCGCACCGTGCCGCTCGCGCGCGAACTGGGGCTCAAGCGCATCTACGGCATCGGCAACAAACTCC
>JANMAD010000163.1:0-32933 GCA_031359515.1 Acidobacteriota bacterium
ACGTACGGGACGTTGTGCAGCGTCACGCTCTCGCTCGTCAACAGCGCCGCGGCCATGCAGGGCAGCGCCGAATTCTTCGCGCCGCTGACAGCGACGCGCCCGTGCAATGCCTGCCCGCCCGTGATGCGAAACTTGTCCATAAAAAGCAGAGGTCAGAGGTTAGAGGTCAGAGGTTAGTAGAGACAGTTTCCAACTGACCTCTGACCTCTAGCCTCTGACCTCTAAATTTGTGGCGGATTCTAACACGGACGTGGGGACGGGACTAGCCAATGGCCAATAACGGTCGGCCGTTGTTATCGGCCGCTACCGCCGGCCTTCGACGTTGCTGAGGATGCAGTAGTTGCCGTCGGCTTGCGACCCAACCGGAAGCGCACGCCGAGGGTCGCGCCGGGCGCGAGACTGCCGGGATTCAGCGTGCCGAGCGTCTTTGCGTGCGATTGTTTTTGGTCAGCCACTACCGCACGCAAAGACGCAAAGCAAGTGCGCCAAGAGAGATTTTAATACTTGCGTTGGCCGGTTTTGGCCGCGCCTGCTCCGGCCGCGCCCGGCAAGGCTTCGGTGTTAATGAGGAAGCGGAAGTTCCCACCCGCCTGTACGCCCAAGAGGAAATGCACGTCCACCGAGACGTTAGGCTGAAGCGCGCCCGGCAAGTTCAACACCGCGCTCGCGTTCAACCCGCCGCCGCTCGCCTGACCGGGTGGTTGCTCAATGATCGTGCCGCGCACCGTTAGATTGCCGAGGCTCGTCGGCACGGGCAGATCAGCCGAGGTCAACAGGCGCAAGTCCGCTTGTGCGCCGCCCGGGTTGGGCGTGTTCAAGGTGGTGATGTCCACAATGCGAAAGCGCAGCCGAGTGACGGGTTGCCCGGTCGAGTTCTTGAAGCGGCGGCGGATGTCGAGTGTCCCCAATGTGCAGTTCGAGGGCGCTATCCCGCCGTTGCAGCCATTGGCCGTTGTGTCGCGCACGCGGTTGGGCGGCGCGGTTGAGACTTGCTGCGGCTCGATCAAGGAAGCCTTGATCGTGGCGTTGCGCTGGATTGGGCTACTCAGGTTCTCCGGCCCCGGCGCGCCGAGTTGAGATTGCGCGCCACCGAACGCGCCGCCCGTCGGCGCGACAAGCACGAAGTCCTGCGCGTTGTCGTTCGTATCCTGCGGAATACCCGTCGCGAGCTTGCGCACCCAACTGTATTGGCCGTCCACTGCGCCGATCATTTGTAGCGGCGTGCCCTCGCTGTGGAGCGTGCCGGCGTTCGGGCCGAAGCCGACCGCGTCGAGCCGGTTGGTCAAGGTGAAGTTCGCCGCGCTCGCAGTGCGGAAGAGCGCGAGTCCGGTGTTGTCGGGGATATCAGCCGTGTAAGTCAGATCAGGCGCGGCTTGGCCTGTGCCGCCATAGTCGGCGAGGCTATAGCCGCCGGGCGAGGTGCTGTTAGCAATGAGCAAGTGCCCGCGCGCGGGGACGCTCGTGCCGTTCGGGATGATTAAGACCACCGTCCCATCTGTGGTGACGAGCGCCCAACCCGTAGAGCCGGGATCGCCGACGGCGAAGGCCGTGCCCGTCGCGTTGTAGAGTTCGATGAACTCGTCGCGTGCGCCGTCGGCGGGCGGCGGTGCGACGGGCGTGGGGCCGCGGAAGCGCAACTCGCTGATGATCACTTGACCGGCTGTGGGCTGCGGCGGCGCAGCGTCATCGTTCGTGATGCTCAGCACGGCGACTGCGGGCGCGCCGAGTACCGCGCCGGTCGGGTCTGTGAGCGTCAGGTTCACGGTCTCGTTGTTCTCAAACACGCTGTCATTGCAGATGGTCAGGGCGAAGGTCTTGGGCGCGGCGTCGCCGGCCGGCCAAGAGAGCGTGCCGGAGATTGGGACATAATCCACGCTGCTCGGGCCACAATCCGCGCCGCCGTTGGCCGTGCCGTTCGCGGTCGCATAGTTGACTGTGACTGCGCCGCTCGCATCGCCCGCGCGCGTGACTGTGATTGTGCCTGTGCCCGCGCTCTCGCCGGCCGCGAAGGTCGCGGCACTGAACTGCACGGTGGGCGCGGCGATGACGGTCGCGCAAGCCGCGAACTCGGAGGTGTTGCCCTGCGGGTCTGTGGCGGTAGCAGTCACAACGCTGCCCACGTTGAGACTAACTGGCAGCGCGATGCTCAGGTTCGCGTTGCAGTCCGCGCCGGTCATGACATTGGTCGAGCCGAGATAGGCCTGCCCTTCGCCGTTGCCCGATGCGTCGCAGGTCGCGTTGGCGTAGAAGTCAATCGTGTAGGCTGTATTGGCGATGCTGTTGAGCGTGCCGTTGATCGCAGTGCTGCCGCCGCCGCTGTTGGCGGAGGTGATGACGGGGAAGTTTTGCAGATTGTTGGGCCCTGTGTCGGCGTCGCAACTATCGTTCGCTGTGACGCGGTTCGCGCCTTGGTTGCCGCCAGAGAGATCAATCCCTAATTCGACGTTGCTGAAAATGGAGTTGCCGCGAATGCGGTTGCCCGTAGTGAAGACGCGGATGCCGCTGCCGCTATTCACGCCGAAACAGCCGGCGCAGCCGTTGTAGGCGATGACGTTGCCCGCGCCAGCGTTCACGCCGCCGATGGTGTTATCACTCCCGCCTGAAAGCTCTACGCCCGCCGCGCCGGTCGTCTGTCCATTGCCGAGATTGGCTGTGCCGTTTACGTCCGTGCCGATCAGGTTGCCCTGCACGACGATGCTGCTGCCGTTGATGAGTATGCCGTTGTTGCGGTTGGCGGAGATGACGTTGCGTGCGGCTGAGGTCGGGCCGCCGATGGTGATGAGGTTGCTATTGAAAATCTGTATGCCGTGGCCGCCGTTGCCGAGTGCGGCCGTGCCCGCCGCGTTCGTGCCGATCAGGTTGCCTTGCACCGTGCAGTTGAATGTGTTGGCGAGCGAGAGGCCGTGGTCGTTGCCGCCCGTGCCGTTGCCGCTGATGACGTTGCCTGCGCCGGCCACAGTCCCGCCGATGGTGCGATTCGAGCCACCGTCTATAAAGACGCCGCGCACGTTTGGCACGGCCGCCGTGCCGGCCGGGTTCGTGCCGATGTAGTTGCCTTGAATGATGGTGTCGCGCGTGAGGTCCATGATCGCGGTGAAGTTGCCGGAGATGACGTTGCGCACGGCCGCGCTTGGGCCGCCGATCATCGTGCCGGTCGAGCCGCCGCGCAGTTCGATGCCCGTGCCGACGCGACTGAGCGCGGCCGTGCCGGCCGCATTCGTGCCGATGTAGTTGCCTTGGATAACATTGCCCGTCGAGCCGGCGAAGCCGAACAGGAAGATGCCGATCCCGCCCGTGGTGTCGAAACCCGAAATGAGGTTGCCCGCGCCGGGCGGCGTGCCGCCGATCTGGTTGTTCGCGCTCTCGGCGTAAATGCCGTAAGCGTTGTTTGGGAGGGCGACGTTGCCGGTAAAGTTCGTGCCGAGGTAGTTGCCTTGAATGGTCGTCCCCGCCGAGCCTGCGCCGATGAGCGCGATGCCGCCTTGATTGCGATTGTCCGCGATCACGTTGCGCGTAAAGACGCCATCGGTCCCGCCGATGATGGTGCCCGGCGCATTCTCAATCCGCACGCCGCTGCCGAGATTGCCGAGCGCGAGATTACCGTCCGCCGCCAACCCGATGTAGTTACCCAAAATCTTGTTGCCCGTCGAGGCCGCGCCGGTAATCTCGATGCCATCCGCGCCGAAGTTGTTGACGCCGTTGCCGGAGATGATGTTGCCAGCAAGCGCATCAGTCCCGCCGACGGTGTTGGCGGGCGCGTTCGTGATGCGGATGCCGTCGAGCGTGTTGCTGAGCCGGGCCGTGCCGTTGGCGTCCGTGCCGATGTAGTTGCCGCGGATGCTGTTGCTGGTGGCGTTTGCACCGATGAGCAGGATGCCGACCGTGTTGCCGCTGATGACGTTGCCCTGCTCACCTGTGGTTTGCCGCCCGATGACGTTGTTCGCTATGTTGTTAATCGAGATGCCGTTGCCGACATTGCCCGGCGCGCTTGTGCCCGTAATATCTGTGCCGATGTAGCAGCCTTGCACCTTATTGCCGCCCGCGAATTGCAGCACGATGCCGCCGGCGCTGAAACGATTGAGCGCCAACCCTCTGACCGTGCTGTTGCCGCCGTTGATGATCAGTCCGGTCGCGTTCGCGCCCGCCCCCGCCCCGTTCAATTCGACGAGCGGCGGGCCTGTGTAGCCCGCGCCGCCCTGCGTCCAGCCGTCAATCAGCATAGGGGTATCAATGGGCGGCAACTCCGCCGTGAGATTGATTGTCTTGCCGCCAGTGCCGGGGATGTTGAAGACGATGGGCGTCAGATTCGGGCTGCCGTTGGCGTCAATGACCGCCTGCCGCAGCGAACCCTCGCCGCTGAGGTTCGTATTGGTGACGAAGGCTGACGGAGTGATGCGGAAGTCCGCATTCGAGATGTCGAAGAAAGTGACATGTGGGTCGCCGATTGATTCCACTTTGATGCGCGCGACATCGGTCTCCACGTTGGGAATGACGATCTCCTCCGAGCCGTCATTAGGCGTGCTCTCGACGAGAACTTGGTCGAAAAGATAGCCGCCACCAGTTGAAAGAGAAATCTTCACGTTGGTTGCACTGATGGGCGCGACGTTCGTGTTGGCGACGTTCCACGTCACGGTCTTGCGCGCTCCCTGTGTGAAGGTGACGTTTGTGTTGGGAGAGGTGATGGCAAAGGGGCCGCTGTCGCTGTGCACGTTGAGATTGATGAGCGCGGTGCTGATGCCGTCCTGATTATCACGCGCGATGACGTAAAAATTCATCTCCCGCGTCGTTTCCGGGAGCTTTTCTCCGGGCAGACAGTTGAAGAGTTGGTTGGCGGCATCCCGACAGGGAATGGTTTCCGGCGGCTCGTTGGCGTTGAAGAGAATATATTGCAGGCTCGGAAACATCCGTCGCGGATTCAGCGACGGGCGAAACGAACGGAAGAGGGGTCTTGATCCGTCATCATCTTCGGGCGGCGCGGGCGAACCCAAGTCAAACTCTTCCCAGTTGTAGGTGATGAGGTCGCCGTCCGCGTCGCTAAGATCGGCAGCATACAACTCAAAGGGCGTCTTCGCCGGGATGTGATGCGTGCCGAGCGCGGGGAAGGCCGGGATGGTATTACCAGTTGACTGTTCATTGACGCAGAGAAGACTGGGTATGCCGAAGGCAAGGTTCACATCAATCTCATCTGTGCTCGCAATGTGAAAGTAATCGTCGCTGTTCATCTGCAAATTGCCGACGAGGGTGTTCGACAGCGCGCAGATGCCAGCATAGCCCATGATAGTCGAGCCGCTGCCCGGCTCGTAGGCGGTTCTGGCGTTGCGCTGGTTCAGGCAATTTTCCCCCGTGATGCTGTTGAAGGTGTGATTCGCGCCGAACTGGTGACCGATCTCGTGCGCGACGTAATCCACGTCGAACGGGTCGCCGACCGGATTGGGCCGCCCCGTCGATCCCTTCGCCTTGCCCGGGTTGGTCGTGCAGAGTGATAAAAGGGCAGCTTTCCCCCCAGTGCCGTTAGCCCCGACCACGTGACCGATGTCGTAGTTCGTAGCCCCGATCACGCTATCCAGATTGGTTTGGTTCTCATTGTTGATGGTGTCAGTGCCCGGCGCGGCTGTGTAAGGGTCAGTGTTCGGGTCTGTGTAGATGATGGCGTTCTCGTTGCCGACGAAGACCATGAAGGCGGCGACCTCGCGGCGGTAGATGGCGTTGACGCGATTCATCGTCGTCGTCATGGCGGCGAAGGCCCGGCCGCGTGCCATCTGGTCCGTATCGCCGGGCTGCCGGAAGAAGTTTGTGTACTCGCCGTTGGCGGCCAACGCCAGCCGGAAGGAGCGCACCGTCCCGGCGACTACGTTGGTGGGGCGACGCGGCGATACTCTCGCTTGCGCCTGTTTAATGTCCTGCACAAAGCAACGGAAAGGCTCTTCATCGGTTCTGAAATCGCGCTTGTCATAGCTGAGGTAATGAGTCGTGTCGTTCTGCGCGTAAGGGTCAATGTAGATCGTGCCCGCAACTGAGAGAATGATGGCGTGAAAGCCCGCGGGCGTCAGGTCAAAGCGCATTGTCGCCGTCGGGTCGTCAAGCCCGACGCCGCTATAGGTCTTGATGTCCGGGTACAGCTTAGCCAGCGGCTGCTCCATCATCGGCGATTCGATGACGCGGAAGCGCGCGAATGTCCCGTCCGGCAATGGCAAAGTCAGCTCGACCGCAGCCCTTTTCGCCGCGTCTGTGAACTCCACAGGAGCTTTGGCGAGCAGCCCGCGCAACACCTCCATATTCAGCCGCACCGGGCGGTACTTCTGCGCGGAAATCTGGCGCTTGCCCCGAGCCGCGATTGAGCTTTCAGCCACCTCTTGCCAAACGCCGTCGGGCGACGTGCGCCCCTCCGGCGCGGCCGCCCGCGACCTGCGACTGTCGAGCAATAGCACGCAGGCCAAGCCGGACGCGACGAGACAGAGGGCGAGAACGAGGGCGCGCCGGAGCGGGCGCGTGGTCGTATCGTTCTTGTGTGAGTTGCGACTGTTCATGCTCTGTCTCCTTACTTGAACAGGGACGATAGATGACGGACGATGGACGATAAGAGCCTAACCGTCGTCCATCGTCTATTCAGTTATTGACTTGGCGGCTATGGAATGGCGACGATGCGCTTGATCGCGAAGTCTTGGCCGCCGGTGGCGTTGCCGGTGTTGAGTTGGATGGCGATGACGTCTATGTCGTGCCAGTTGACGGGATTGGGCGCGCCCGGCGGGAAGTCCGCCATGCGGAAATCGGCATCGAACGGCAAGTTGCGATTGGCGGTGCTCGTCGTGCCGTTGAGAAGTGAGTTGTTGCCGTTGCCGTCGAAGACCTGCACCAGATAGTGGAGTTCCAGATCGCAGGCCAGAAATTCGATCCGGAAACGATCAAGGCCCAGCCCCGGAAAATCCAGATTGAGCGGATTAGCGCCGCCTCGGCCGTCTGTGCCGTAGGTGAGCGTGAGTCCGACCGTCGAGTTGACACCTGATTCCACAAACAACGGCCCATCGCGCGGGATGTCCAGGACAGACCTACGCACGAGGCCGCCCGGGTTCGGGGCCGCGCCAAACTGTATGAGGCGGACGCCGCCGATGATGTCCGCGTCATTGCCGGTGCGGCGCAGCGGTGTAATGGGGGTGTCGGTTGAGTCTGCGTGTGTGGCTGGCCGGCTCTTGAAGTTGTCAATGACCCGTTCCATCTGCGCCTGCGCCGCTTGGCTGCCGCCGAGCGCCAGCACCGTCCACAGCACTAAAATCCAAGTCTTGTTTTTCATTTTGCCCTCTCCTTCTTGGGTGAAAGTGATTGATGTGACCGCGCCGTAGTCGCGCGCGCTTACGTTTGCGAGGAGGATCCCTGCATAGCACTCAACGACCCACGCTTTGTATCATCGTGCGCGGGCGCGATGTAACTATGCAGATACACAGGATGGCGGGCGCGCCTTGCAGCCCAGACGAGAGGCGGAGCGGGTTCGAGTGGGCGGGATTGGTGCCGGCCTGATCAGCCGGACGGGGGCGGCGTTTTAGACCAGATGTTCGCGCAGGGCCTTGGCGACAGCTTCGGTCTTGGAGTGGACTTGTAGTTTCTGGTAAATGTTCTTCAGATGGAACGAGACGGTGCTCGTGGCGATACCCATCTGCTGCGCCGCGGTCTTGTAGTGGTGGCCTTTGACCAGCAGCTTCAGAAGCTCCGACTCCTGTGGGGTGAGTCGGCAAGGGGCGTCGGTCGGCGGGCGGAACTCGCGGAACAACTCGACGACGCGCCGCGCCACCTCAGGCGACATCGGCGCGCCGCCCGCGACGACCTCATGGAGCGATTCAAGGAGCCGCGCGGGCGGCGTGTTCTTCAACAGGTAGCCGGACGCTCCGGCGCAGAGCGCGTTAAAGACGTTGCGATTGTCGTCATAGACCGTGAGTGCGAGGATGGGTGTTTCGGGATAGAGCGTGCGCAAGACGCTGATGCCCTCGATGCCGGACATGCCGGGCAGGCCGATGTCCGTGAGAATAACGTCGGGCCGCTCCTTGCGGTTTGCGGCGAGCGCGTCTTCCATCGTGCGGTAGCTGCCCACGCAAGCGAACCCGCTCGTGCCGTCAATCAGGATCGTCAGACTCTCGCGCACCTCGCGCAGGTCTTCGATCAGCATGACGCGGACGGGCACATCTGCCGACTTAACGGTCTGCGCTTGCGGCTGTCGTTGGTCGGCTACAGGATTCATGCGCGTCCGGTCACGTGGGTTCAAACGCGGCTCAATCTATCTGGAAATCGGTGCGCTGTCATCCTACGTATTCACACAGGGTATGTGTGCCGTAACCACGGGCGGCGCGGGCGCGCGTGGTGTAGTTTGAAGATGATGGTCGTTCCTGCGCCGCCGCTCGCTTCGACCTCCAGTTCTCCGCCCAAGCCTTCCGCGCGCCGCCGCATACTCATCAGGCCATGTCCTTCGCTCTCCGCCGCAGGATCAAACCCGACGCCGTCGTCGCTGACGCGCAGGCACAAGCTAGCCCCTTCGGCCCAGAAGTCTATCGCCACGCCTGTGCAGCGGGAGTGGCGCGCGGCATTGTTCACCGCCTCCTTGAAGATGAGGAACAGATCGCGGCGCACGTCCACGTCCAGCCGCAAATGCTGTCCGTCTTCCGGCGCATTGAAACTCAGTCCGATGCCCCTGAGCGTGAATACTTCTTCGGCGTGTTGCCGCATACGGCTCACAAGGTCGCGCAAGGAATCGCGCCGCGGGTTGATGGCCCAGACGATGTCGCTCATTGTCGCGACGGCCTCGCGCGAGATGCGCGCGATAGAGGGGAGCGGGCTGTCCGGCCCGGCGGCGCTTGCGCCCATCTGCCGCCGCGCGACCTCGCTGAGGAGCGCGATCTTCGTCAGGTCTGCGCCGATGTCGTCGTGCAGGTCGGTGGCGATGCGCGTGCGCATGTTGGCGACTTCCAAGAGACGCGCGATGCGGTAGCGGTAGAGCGCGTAAACACCCAGCCCCGTCGCCAAGACTAACGCGGCTAAGAACCACGCGCGTTGCCAGATGGGCGTGGCAATACGGAAGGTGAGCGTGGCGGGTGCGGGACTCGACAGACGGTCGGCGGTTACGGCGCGGACTTCAAACCGGTATGTGCCCGGCGTGAGGTTGGCGAAGTTCACGGTGCGTTCGTCGGTCGGCGTCCACGCCGCATGGCCGAACCGATATTCATACTTTAATTTTTCGCCGAGCGTCGCCCCGACGCCCAGAAAGTCAACGCTGATCTGCCGCTGCGTCGAATCGAGCTCGAGGCCTGAAATATCCGTCTCGCCCAAAATGGAGACGCGCTGTGCTTCGCCGCCGACGCGCACGCCGGTGAGCAAAATGACAGGCAGCTTTCTCTGCCGCACGGGTTCGGGGACGAAGCGCGCCAAACCGTTGTCGGTGACGAACCAGAGATTGTTCTTCCGGTCGCGATAAGACGATTCGACATAGCCGCCCGGCAGCCCGTCGGCGGCCGTGAAATTTTCGACTTGTCCCGTGTCGGGCGTCAGGCGGTCAATGCCGCGCCACGTGCCGATGTAAATGCGCCCGAACTCGTCTTCGGTCAGGGAAGCGGTCGAAAGACTCGTCAAGCCGTTGGCGGGCGTGTAGCTGATGAACTTCAAAACGTCCGCGTTCGTGTCGTCTATCCGCCGCACGCCATCGTTGGTCGAGGCCAGCCAGAGCCGCCCGCGCGCGTCGAGAAACAGGTCCCGAATCCAGCCCGTCGGCGCGCCGTCGGCGTGTGTGAAGCGGTGCAACTGGCCGTTGCGATAACGTAGCAGCAAGCCTTCGTTGATTTCCCGCGCGTCGTCGCTGCCCGTGCCGATCCAGATGTTGCCGGCGCGGTCTTCGGCGAAGGCCGAGACGAGGCGCACATTGGAAAGTCCGGCTTGCGGCGTGTAATCGTGCCAGCGGTTCGCGGCGCGTTCCCAGCGCAAGAGTTTTTCGTTTGCCACCGCAAGCCAAACGTCGCCGCGCGAATCTTCAAACAGGCGGAAGATTTCGTAAAACTTCATCCCCGCGACTTTCGCCGCGCCGTACTTCTGCATGAGGCTTCGTTTTTGAGCTTCGGGCGGTGCTAATTTCAAGCCCGTTTCAACTGATGCCAGCGGCGCGCGGGCGAGGGTGTCAAAGCTCGTGTGGTCGGGCGAGCGGAACAGCCCGTAGCCGGTCGGAATCCACCACGCGCCGCGACTGTCCTGCCAGACGGTTTGCTGCCAGCCCCAGCCGTACCAATCAACGTATGCCGGCACGAGCGGTTTGACGAGAGAAAATTTGTCGCCGTCGAATCGGCTGACCACCCGCGCTGTTCGGTTCGCGCTGACGAACAATTCGCCCTGCGAGTTTTCAAAAATCGAGTTGGTCTTCTCCCAGCCCAGCCCGTCTGCTTCGTAGTAAGCGGTGAAACCGTAGCGGGCGATTTTCTTCGCGCCGCACGTCGAACCCGTCCACAAATTCCCGTCCTTGTCTTCGGCCAGCGCGATCACGCCGTCGCACAAATCGTTCTTCTCCGTGTAGGTCTTGCAAACCGAACCAGCGCCCTCGCCTTGCCACAGACATAAGCCGGCAACGGTCGCCGCCCAAATTTGCCCGTCGCTCGTTTGCAGCAGATCGGGAATCCAGCCTGACGGCAAGCCGTCTTTTTGCGCATAGCATTTTTTGACGATGCCCGCTTCGCCGTCGAGCAGGCACAGCCCGCCGTTGTTGCGAAAGCCGACCCAGATTTGCCCGGTGCGGTCTTCGAGCAGCGCTTCGACGATGTTGTTGGCGAAGCCGTCTTCCGTCGTGAAACGCCGCACATCCCCGTTTGCGGACAGCCGCAGCAAGCCGTCCGCCCCCGTTCCGATCCACAACGCGCCGCGCCGGTCTGCGAGAATTTCGTTGATGTAAATCGTCTCGTGCAGGGGCTGGCCCAACGGCACGGCGGCGAGCACGGTGTGCCCGTCTCGCTCCGTCAATTTATAAAGCCCGTCGCTCGTGCCGACCCAGACCTGATTATTTTTGTCTTCATACAAAGTCTGAATGTATTCAGCTTTCGGATTGTCGGGCCGCAAGACGGTGAACAAAGGTTTGTCCGCCGAACCGCGCAGCCCGTGCGGATTGAGCCGCGCTAAGCCTTTGCCTGTGGCGATGTAGATCGTGCCGTTTTCTGTTTCGAGAACATCTTCAACCCTGCGATTGGGCAAACCGTCGGCAACGGTAAAATTCGTCATCCGCAAACCGTCGAAACGCGCGAGGCCTTCCGCCGTGCAGAACCACAAAAACCCGCGCGCGTCGCGCCGGATACGATAAACGTTATCGCGCGGCAAGCCGTCGGCCACGGTATAGGTTTTGATCGGCAAGCGTTCGGCCCGCGCCGCGCTTGGCAGGCAGGCGCAGAGGAGGAGCGGTAAAAGTAAACTCATGCGCTGCGGTTTGCGCAAGGAACTTGCCAGCATGAGAACTCCTTAATGGCTTGTGGCGCGGGGCACGCCCGAGCAGCCGCCGCCGGGGACGCACGCTACTTTAGTTAAACGCGCGGTCGGCGCGCAAGGCTATCGGCAAAGGCCCAGGCGGGCGGGTTAGGCGTAGCCACGTCTGTCAGCACAGATGCGCGAGCCGGTTGCGCGCTTTGCCAATCTGGCGCGCGATGCGTGCGGCTTCGGCAGCGAGCGCGTCGCGCCCGTGCGTCGCCGCTTCGTCCGCCGCGAGTTTCAGTTGATAGAGCCTGTCCTGCTTGATCCGTTTGAGACCGAACTCGACGGTGCGCAGTTCTTCTTTGAGCTTGAAGATGTGCGTGGCCGGATCGTCTGCGGCGTCCGCACCGTCGCGCGTGGCGCAGTATGACTGCAACTCTTCATCGCCGAGCAGCGTGTGCAGACTGTCCACATCGCCCTCGCGGTAAGCGCGATTAGCCGCCGTCATGATCTCGTGTCGCCGCCGCGCCTCCGTTTCGCCTGTCGCCATGTCGGGATGAAACAGCCGTGCGACCGACCAGAACAATTTGCGCAACGTCGTCTGACCCGACGGCGGCGGCGCAGTTACGTTCGCGCTCGTCGCCACGTCTGCCGCGTTGTCCGCCCTGACGCCGAGCGTGCGGCGTTCAGCTTCTCTAATCTCACGCTCCACATCGGCCAGTTCAGCCAACCGGCTGCCGACGACCTGCGCATAGCGCGTCTTGAACGCGCGAAACTCTGCCTGCAAAGTGGACAATTCCGCGCGTCGCCCGGCGAGCAACGATTCGAGACGCGCGATCTCCTGCGCCGGATCGAACGGCTCATGTTTGACTGCGGACGGCTGAAGGCTAAGGTGCGACATAAAGGTTCACGATGCTGGCAAGTGTAACAGCAACGTGTGCGCTCGCGTCAGCCGCGCAAGCGTAGCGCGACGACGCGCGGGATGCCTTGCAGGTCGCGATGAATATCGAGCAGTGTCCACATGCGCGGATCGATCAAGCGCGTGACCGCTTCGTGTTGCTCGTAGCCGATCTCTATAAGCAGATGACCATTGGGCGCGAGGAACGGCGGCGCATCCGCAAGCAGACGGCGAATCAGCGCGAGGCCGTCGCCGCCGGGCGTCAACGCGCCGCGCGGCTCGTAGTCGCGCACCTCGCGCTGCAAGCCGGGCACGTCTGCTTCGGCCACGTAAGGCGGATTGGAAACGATTATATTGCAGGTGGCGTGCGCGGGATCGAGGGCCGCGAAGCAATCGGACGCGACGAGTTGTAAACGCGCTCCGACGCTATGACGTGCGGCGTTGCGCGCGGCGACGCCCAGCGCGGCCGGCGAGATGTCTAAGCCGATGGCGCGTGCATCAGTACGCTCATGCAGCAGTGCGATGGAGATGCAACCTGAGCCTGTGCCCACATCGCACAGACGCGGCGCGCGTGTCGCGCGTAAAAGTTCGAGCGCGGTCTCGACGAGCAACTCCGTTTCCGGGCGCGGGATGAGCACGGCGGGCGTGACCTCGAACGGGAGACCGTAGAACTCTTGTTGATTCGTGATGTACTGCAACGGCTCGCCCCTCCCGCGCCGCTCGACCGCCAGCCGGAACTGCGCGAGCGCGTCGGGCGCAAGCACATCGTCGTGGTGCGCGATGAGGAATGCGTGATCACAGGCGAGCGTGTGCATGAGCAGCGTGCTGGCGTCGCGGCGCGCATCCGTCGGGTTGCCGGCGGCGAGTTGCGCGGCGGCTGCGCGTAGCGCCTGCGCGATAGTCGTGCCGGATTGTGCTGGTTGGCTCGTCATCGTCCTCGCGGTTATAATACGCGCACCGAGACGGACGCGAACAATTTACTGACCAGCGCGCACGATTAACGCCATGACGAACATTTATCGGCGCGCCTAACTTGCACCGGGGAGGACGCGATGAAAGCGGAGTTGCACATCAAAGGGATGCACTGCGCATCGTGCGCGGCGGACATCAAAGAGACGTTGGAGTTGACAGCCGGCGTCGAGCGCGCCGACGTGACCTTCAACGGCAAGACCGCCAACATTGATTTTGACGAGCAGATCGTGCAACAGCAAACGCTCATCAAACAGATTCAAGACCTCGGCTACCAAGCGACCGTCGCCGCCGAGCCGCAGCTAGAAGCCGGAGCATAAAGGGGGAGAAACGAAATGGCAGAACCGACATCGCAAGCGTTAGATGATCAAGGACTGAGCGCGCAAGCCGGGCGCGAACTGTTGCGCCGCCTGCGCGACGAAGGCTTCAATGCCGATGACGCGCAACTAGCCCGCGTCCTTGGGCGGCCCGTCGAAGAGGTACAGGCGTGGCTCGACGGCAGCGCGCCCGTAGACGACGATCTGATCATGAAGGCGCGGGGCATTGCCGGAGAGCGCGGTATCACGATTGAATAGCTGTTAGCTGTTAGCTTAATGGCTAATAGCTAACAGCTAACAGCTAACAGCTTCTCATCATGAACGACAAAGTCATCCAAGCCACCAGCGCGTTGCTCGAATCCTATACAACGGGCGGCGTCAAGATTCACCATCTTGATCGTCGCCCGTTGCCGGCGCACGCCGAGATCATCCACCTGCTCGTGACCCTGCAAGAGCTATTGTTTCCCGGCTACAGTGGCGCGCAGGGGTTGACGGGCGCGGCCTTGCGCCTGCACGTCGAGGCGCGCATGGCCTGGCTCTACGAGACGTTGACCGAGCAGATCAGCCGCGCGATCAATCATGGCAAAAAGATCGACGACGCCTGCGCCGTGACCGAGCAGACTGCGGCCGACTGTGCCGCCGCCTTTCTCGCGTGCTTGCCCGCCGTGCGCGCCAAACTCGCCACCGACGTGCAAGCGGCCTACGATGGCGATCCGGCCGCCACCTGCTTCGACGAGATCATCTTCAGCTACCCCGGTCTCTACGCCATCATGACTTATCGCTTGGCGCACGAGCTACACAGTTTGCGCGTCCCGCTCATCCCACGCATCATGACCGAGCATGCGCACCATCGCACCGGCATAGACATACATCCCGGCACGCAAGTCGGCGCACGCTTCTTCATCGATCACGGCACGGGCGTCGTCATCGGCGGCACGGCCGTCATCGGCGCGAACGTCAAACTCTATCAAGGCGTCACGCTCGGCGCGTTCTCGTTCGACAAAGATCACAACGGTGAATTGATTCGCAATACCAAACGTCACCCGACCATCGAGGACGATGTGGTCATCTACGCGGGCGCGACGATTCTCGGCGGCGACACCATCATCGGGCGCGGCTCGATCATCGGCGGCAACGTCTGGCTCACACACTCCGTCCCCGCCGGCACACACGTCCGCCAAGAGTCGCCCAACCTGCGCATCGTGACGCCGGATCAGGCCGTGTCGTGAGCGTTGCTATGTGACGAGTTGAATTGTCTTGGCTCGTTATTGGGCGCACAAATTTTCGTCTTTCGGAATCTCCCCCACATTCATCCTTTCTGATCGGTACAACGAACGCGAGTTTCGTTTCCCCCTGTAGGGACCAGAACCCCCACGTCTTGCGCAAAGACTTGGGGGTTCGGTCATTAAAGGGGCGGGTTAAACATAGTTTGCCGGCGGAGGAGACCTAGCGAACACCATGAGTGCACTGACGAAAAGTTTGCTGCTGTTCCTGTTGAATTGGTTGGATGCGCAGTTGACTATCATTTGGGTGCGCGGTGGTTTCGCCACCGAAGGCAATGGGCTGATGGGGCGTCTGCTCGAAGCGGGCAACGGGCCTTTTCTGTTCACCAAAGTGCTGATCGGCGCGGGCGTCGCCTATGTCCTCTATCGCTGGTCGCACCTGCCTATCGCGCAACGCGGGTTGAAACTCGTGCTCGGTCTCTATGCCAGTCTCATGTTCGTGCATGCGGTGACCGGCATGTCCGCCTTAGGCTCCCATCCGGCCGCGCTCGCTCATCTGTCGAGTCTGTCGCACAACTTGTCGCTCCTGCTCTTCTAAATCCTATCGGCAAACCTACCCGCCGCCATTTGCGTATTCACTCCTGACCTGACACAGTCCGCCCTGCGGCGATAGAATCATTGCGGCTCGTGCAGTCGCCGCCCGGCTATGACGGACACAACCGCCGCACGCCGCGCATGCATCTTAATGCATGCCCATGCATACTTTGATCTCATCATAGAGGTAGAAAGCCATGTACAGAATTTCGGCTCGCCAGCTTCTGCTGATCGCGCTCACGTCCGCCTTCGTGGCCGCGGGTCTCGTCCTCTGCTTCGACCGCTACGGCACGCGCCTGTTGCAACCGACGGGCGGCGCGGCATATAGCGAGACGCCGCCGGCCGGGATCACCAGCCCTTCGGTCGCATCCGACGAACAGAACAACATCGAGGTCTATCGGACGCTCTCGCCCGGCGTCGTCTTCATCACTTCCACTTCGGTCGCGCCCGGCGATTTCTTCTTCGACGAACAAGAGCGCTCCGGCTCCGGCTCCGGCTCTGTCATAGACGCGCAGGGTCATATCCTGACCAACTATCACGTGATCGAAGGCGCGCAAAAGTTGTCCGTCTCGTTCGGCGGCGACAAGTCCTATCCGGCGCGCGTCGTCGGCGTTGACCCGGACACAGACCTCGCCGTGATTGAGGTCAACGCGCCGAACGAGCAACTGACGGTCGTGCCCTTCGGCGATTCCGACCGGCTCGTCGTCGGGCAGAAAGTGCTGGCCATCGGCAACCCGTTCGGGCTGTCGCGCACGCTCTCGACCGGCGTCATCTCCGGGCTGCAACGCCCCATCCGCGCCCGCAACAACCGCTTGATCGAAGGCGCGATCCAGACCGACGCCTCGATCAATCCCGGCAACTCCGGCGGCCCGCTGCTCGATTCGTCGGGCCGCATGATCGGCATCAACTCGCAAATCCTCGCGCCGTCGGGCGGCTCGGTCGGCGTCGGTTTCGCCGTGCCTGTGAGCATAGCCAAGCGCGTCGTGCCGCAGTTGATCAAGAACGGCGCGGTCTTGCGCCCCAAACTCGGCATCTCGTCCTACGACGTGCGCAACCTGCAAGTGCGTCTGCCCGTCACGGACGGCGTGATGATCTATCAACTCGATCCGACTGGCGCGGCCGCGGCCGCCGGTTTGCACGGTGTCCAGCAGACCAATGATGGCGACATAATGCTCGGCGACATCATCACCGGGATTGACGGCGAGAAGGTTGCGGACAAAGACGATCTATTCCGCGTCCTCGACAAGCATCAGGTCAACGACACGATCCAGGTCGCCATCCTGCGCGACGGTCGCCGCAGCACCGTCCCCGTCCGCTTGACGCCCGACCGGCGCGGCAGCGTTCGCCGATAAAAGCAGAGGTCAGAGGTTAGAGGCCAGAGATCAGTTTTTATCTTTCACTAACCTCTGACCTCTGACCTCTGACCTCTAACCTCTGCCTTGCATGGAACACTTCCACAACAACGGCTACGGCTGGACGTGCAAACGTTGCAGCGCTGAACAGACGGAGCGCGCGGCCCAAACGGGCCAGCGCGCTCGTTTTTTTAGTGAAGGCGAAGCGGAAGAACGTGAAGTACGCATGGACACAGTTGCGCTCGCGCGCTGGCGCGACGAAGCGCATGAGACGCTGGTCTGTCCACGTTGCGGTATTGCCGAGTCGGTAGCCGGTATGCGTGATGACTAAATCGAAGCACATTAGCATGGCACAAAGCGCGAAAAAGATTTATCCACGAAACCACACGAACAAACACGAACATCTTTATGTTTTAGTTCGTGTCGTTTCGTGTAGTTTCGTGGATCAGCTTTTGTCTGTTGTGCCTATCTCGTAGGTTTCGCTTTAGGAGGCCGCGTGCAGTTCAGCGCCACTCGCCCTGCAAGGTGAACGCCGCCCAGTAGAAGGGGGCCGCGAACTTCTGTTCCTTGAGCAGCGCGACCTGTGCGGCCTGTAGCGCGGCGGCCGGGCGCTTTCCTTCCTGCAACAGCCCGCGATAAAAGCGCGTCATCAACTCGGCCGTGCCTTCGTCGCTTACGCTCCACAAACTGACCAACACGCGCGGCGCACCGGCGTACATAAACCCGCGCGTCAGACCCACCAACCCTTCACCTTTGATCTCTTTACCCAACCCCGTCTGACAGGCGGAGAGCGTGACCAAATCGGCCGCGAGCTTTAAGTTGAACACTTCATGCGCGCGTAAGAAACCGTCCTGCGCCGCGCCCTGCTGGTCGTACATCGAGAGCAGGATGCCGGACAGTTCCGGATGCTGGCTGTCTAAGAAGCCATGCGTGGCGAAATGCACGTAACGATATGCGCTCAAGTCGGCGCTGTTGACGGCGGCGCGGTTGGCCGCGAAATCGAAGACGTGCATCTGGTCGGCGGCGGGCACGAGCGCGAGTATCTGTTCGGCCTCTTTGCGCGTGCCCGGCAAGCGCGGAATCTGTACGCCCGCGAGGCCCGCATCGTTGGCCGCCTGCGTGACGCTCAGCCCGAGACCGCGTAGCGTTTGTCGTGCGGCCGGTGTGGCCACTGGCGCGCGTGCGCCGGCACTTTTACTGGCGGTGAGCCGTTCGTCGTTCGCCATGAAGATGGGATCGGCCAGCACGGCTAAAGTTTTCGCGGCTGGCGGGCGCGCAGCAAACTCACGTCGCAGCACCGCCAGCGTGGAAGCCGAAGGTAGATTGACAAGCTCATGCTCGGTGATCAACGGCCGGTAGGTTTTATGGTTATCAGGTGGCGCGGCGGGCAGCGGCAGGGCCGCGAACGGAATAAATTGTAATGCGCCATCGGCGACGACGATGAGCCGTTTGTGGCCGAGTTGCGCGACGACGGGCGCGAGTATCATCTGGGCTAAGCGGGCGGCAGCGGCCGGCACATTGTCCGCCGTTGCGTTTGTCCCGCGCGCAGTTTTGGGGTCGAGCAGACCGCGTTGCGCCGTGTTGCCGTCTGCGCCGCCCGTCCATTTGCGCGCGTCCGTCAGCAGCGTATAAAACTGCCGCGCGGCCTCTTCGATTTCGGCGCTCTTGGCCAATTCGTAACTCTTGATTGAGCCTGATGTCACGACCCACAAATAGCTGTGCTCATAGCCGAGCGCATACTCCAACAACAACGTGTCCTCGTCGAGTAAGCCCTGCGCCTCTGGTAAGGATAGCGGCTGCGGTTGCGTGAGCGCGGCATAGCGCGGGCTGGTCTGGCGAATCTGCGCCTCAACCTGCTGGTACTCGCCGGTCAGTGCGTCAAGCTCTTTAGTAATCGCGGCCGCTTCTGCCTCTGTGTGCGGGCCGCTTTTAATTCTAATCTGCGCGCGGGCCGCATCATTCAAGCTCTGTTGTAACGTGCGCTCGCGTGCGAGCAACGGCGCATCAACGCCTTGCCGTATGTCTGCGCCGGCTTCGGCGAGTGTCTCAAGCAGCGCACGCGCACGCGCCCGTTCGCTCGCTTGCAGCGCCCGTGCGTCATAACCGGCCGCGGGTTTCTGCTTGTGCAGTTGCATCAATAGCTCGATATAAAATTCGTAATAGTCATGCACGGAGGCGAAGTAGGAAGAGCGCAACTCGCGGTTGACAATCTGCGTGCGCAGCGTTTCGAGGATGGCGAGCGCGGCTTCGATGTCGCGCAGCGCGGCGTCGGGTTTATTCGTGCCCCGTTCGTTAACAGCGATATTGAAGAGCGTCTGCGCTTCGCTGCTCCGGTCGCCGATGGCTTGATAAAGCGGCAGGACTTGCTGGTAGGTCTCCAACGCTTCCTGCGGCTCGCCGATGGCGAGAAAGGCCGAGCCGGCCAAGCTCAACGTCTGCGCCTCGCCACTGCGATCTCCGACGGCGCGACTGAGCGGCAGTGCCTGCTGGTAATACTTAACGGCCTCCTGCAAATTGTGTAAAGCAGCATAGACCTGTCCGATCTGGCTGAGCGCGACAGCTTCGCTGCGGCGGTCACCGACCGCCCGGTAGAGGGGCAACGCTTGCCTGTAATAGGCGAGTGCCTGCTGCTTCTGGTCTAACGAAAAACTGATGTCACCCATGTTGGTGAGCGTCACCGCTTCACCGCCCTGATCGCCGGCCGCACGATGTAGCGGCAAGGCTTGCGTAAAATAAGTGAGCGCCTTTTGGTCGTCGCCTAATTGAAAATAGAGCCGGCCCATGTTGTTGAGCGTCGTCGCTTCACCGCCGCCATCATGCACCGCCCGCAAGCGCGGCAGGGCTTGCGCGAACGCATCAAGCGCCTTTTGCGGTTCACCCAAATCAATATAGACGCTGCCCATGTTATTAAATTCGACGGCTTCCCCGCCCCGGTCGCCCACGGCCGTGTAGATCGCCAGGGCTTGCGCAAAATAGTCGAGTGCCTGCTGTTGCTCGCCCAAGTTACTGTAGAGCGTGCCGATGGAGTTCAGCGTGTCGGCCTCATGCGCTTTGTCGTTAGCGGCGCGGTAGAGCGGCGCGGCGGCGACGAATTTATTGATGGCGCGCTCAAGCGACTCTTTCGTGCCTTCTTTTTCCAACTCCACCGCTTCAGTCGTCAACTTGTCGGCGGCGGACGGCTGTTGATTCTGCCCGCGTTGCGCCGCGTGCGCCGGCGGCGCAGGCAACATGACGGCGCACAGATAGAGGCTACACAAAATTATCGGGCGGTTTTGTTGGCGACGCTTCATGACTCTTCCTCATCGGTTGCTGGTTAGCGTAATAGGTGGCGCAACTCGCCGATGCGCGTTTCGGGTGCGCCGTAGCGGGCGCGGTAATCAGCGAAGCTGCATTTGATCACGTCGTGGGCTTCGGCGCGGTCGTACACGTCCGCGATCTCGACGCGGCGCGGCGCGTCCTGTGGTAGCTGCTTGTAGCTGAGAAAATAATGGCGCAGGCGATCAATCATCCCGGCCGGCACGTCTGTGATGCTCGTGAGCTGGCCGAACACAAGGTCGTCGGCCAGCACGGCCACGATCTTGTCGTCAGCCTCCTCGCCGTCGATCATGCGCAGCCCGCCGATGGGCTTGACGCGCACGAGCAGGTCGGCGTGCGTGATCGTCTTTTCGGTCAGCACGCAGATGTCCATCGGGTCGCCGTCGCCGCGTATGCAGGTTAGACTGGTGCGCGCTTCGCAAAATTTGGCGACCGCGTCGCCGCAAAAAGTTTGGGGGATGAACCCGTAAGGTGTCGGGCAGAGCGACGAGAAACGCTGCGGGCGGTCGAGCCGCAGATGGCCGGTGCGCTTGTCCAACTCGTACTTGACCGTGTCGGTCGGGACAAGCTCGATGTAAGCATTGACGATCTCCGGCGCTTCCGCACCGGGCGCGACGCCATGCCACGGGTGCGCTTGAAAGAGCAGCGCTAATAAGTCGTGGAGTTTTTGATCGTCGGCGGGCGGGTGGTGCGTCTGATCTTTAGCAGCCATCGTTTGCCTCGTTGCTGTTGTGTCGGTGCGCCCGGATCGTTGTGCTAAAATTCGCGGCGCGGAGATTCTATGTCAGTCGCCAGCCACAGCACAGCGCAGATCGTGGTCGCGCCGGCGCGCGTCGTCAGCCTGCGTTGGATCATCGGCGCACGGGACGATCTCGTCTGGTTCATCGGCTCAGTCGCATCGAGCTATCTGCTCTTCGCGCTCTACGTCACCGGCCTCGTGCCGCTCGTGCCGCTCGTGCTCGCGTGGGCCGTGCTGATCGATGCGCCGCACGTCTTCGGCACATTCTCACGCACCTACTTCGACCGCGCCGAACGCCAGGCACGCCCACGCTTGCTCTGGTGGTCGCTCACCTTTTTCGTCGTCGGCCCCCTCATGGTGGTCGCGGGCTTCGGTCTCGTCTTCTTCTTCCTCGCCGCGCTGTGGGCTTATTACCACCTCGTCAAACAGCACTACGGCTTCATGGTACTCTACAAGAAGAAGAACAACGATCTCGCGCCCGCCGACAACGCGCTCGACCGTTTGTTCATTTTGTGCGCGCTCGCATATCCGTTCGTCGCCTTTATCCCGCGCGACCCGGAGGCGATGGCGAAAGTGCCGATGGCGCTGCACGGCGGCTTAAATTATCTGGCCAACGCACTGCTCGTCGTCACGATCATGATCGCGCTCGGCTGGTTAGCGAGACAGGTGCAGCGCGCATGGCAAGGGCAACCGTTAGACGTGCCCAAGTATTTATTGTTCGCGGCGGCGATCCCAATGCATTGGGTCGTGCTGCTGACGCCGATGCCTAATAAGCCCGTCGCCATCGTCGCGATCCTGACCGTCTATCACAACCTGCAATACCACCGACTCATCTGGTTTCACAATCAGAAGTACAGAGGTGCAGAGAGCCGCGCCCGGCACGGCGCGGCCGAGTTGATCAGCCGGCGGCTACTGTTCTACGTGGCCTTCGGTGTCCTCTTCGGTCTCTCATATCGCCTGCCGCGCTTCCTCGTCGAACAACACGGCGCGCAAACCTTCACCGTGCAGCTCATCGCTTCATTCTTCTGGGGCTACGCCTTCATCCATTACCATCTCGACGCGCACATCTGGCGCGTCCGCCGCGACCCGTCAGTCGGCAAAGCGTTGCATATGGATTAAGCGCGCAAGCGACTACCCAACATGGCAAGTTCAGCGCACACGAGGAGGCGGCGCATGTTGTTCATGGTTATCGAACGCTTCAAGGACGGCGACGCCGCGCCCGTATACCAGCGCTTTCGTGCGCAAGGGCGGATGCTGCCTGAGGGTTTGCGCTACGTGGATAGTTGGCCGACGGCCGACCGCACGCGCTGCTTTCAACTGATGGAGTGCGCCGACCCGCGCTTGATCGAACAATGGATCGCGCATTGGCAGGATTTAGTCGAGTTCGAGATCGTTCCGGTCATCACATCGCAGGAGGCCGCCGCGACAATCACCCCGTCGCTTTGACGTTTATGTCAGTACCGCCTGCGGTAGCGGGCGGGTGAGAGGTGGCACAACTAAGACCCGCCCGCTACCGCAGGCGGTACTGACTTGCCTCTTCACACCAAGCGCGCGTGACCGCGTGGCGATAAGCAAACAACTTCCGCAGGCGCGGCTCGATCATGAACGGCGCGGCGAGTCGGCCAAGCATACTGAATGGTGGCTCGTACTCGATCTCGTCGCGCAAGATCGCACCGTCAACATGTGGTGTGATGAGGTGGCGATGCCGCCAACGGCGAAAGGGGCCGGAGACTTGCACGTCCTCGAACATGCGCGGCGGATCGTAAGCCGTGTGCCGCGCGATCCAGCGCACCGGGATGAGGCCGGCTAGGCGCGTCTCGATGATCGCGGTTGAGCCGATCTGCGAGATGTCCGCGACCTTGATGATGCGCGCCTGCTCCCACGCCGGTGTCAGACGTTGAAACGCATCGGGCAACTCGTGAAACGCAAACACGCGCTCCGGCGGCGCATGGATCAGACTCTCTTTACTGAAGGTTGTGCAGTTCAATCTTCCGTGTGCTCCGCGCCGTCGTAAGCTAGCACCGTGCGCTCGCCGTCCACGACTGTTTCAAGATGCACGGTGCGGCCCCAGAGCGTGTGGACGTATTCGAGTACCTTGCGCGCGTAAACTTGATCAAGCTCTGCGCCCTCGGCCTGGTGTGTGAGATAAAGCTCGCGGTTGCCGTTGTAGTCGCCGTCGGCGACGACGATGTAGGGGAAGCCGAAGTTGGTCATGTTGGCGACGAGTTGATCGCGCACGCGCGCCCAACGCTTCTCCGTCACCGTCCATTCTTCCTCTTCAACCAACTCATAGACGAACAGATCAAGCTCCTCGCACAACTCTTCGGTCAAATAATTACGCAGGAACGACACGTCGTTATCCAACTCGCGCACCTCGAAAATCTTCGCGCGCCCTTCGCCGCCCACGCGCCCGAATTTCGCGCGCTCCTCTTTCGTCGGATTATCCCAACGCCGCTCGATGTCCTCGAAAATCTTGTAGCCGAGATAGTAAGGGTTCAACTGTCCCTTGTGCGGCGAGACCACGCCCGCGTGCAGTTCGGCGAACTCAAGCAACTCTGTATCCGGCAGATCAAGTTCGCGCATGATGCGCGCATGCCAATAGCTCGCGAATCCTTCATTCATCACCTTTGTCTGCATCTGCGGGACGAAGTATTCCATCTCTTCATGCACCATGGCCATCGCGTCGCGCTGCCAGTCGGCGAGCGTGGGCGAGTGGCGCAGGATGTAATAGACGAGGTCTTTTTCGGGCAACGACTCACGGGGCGGTTGCGCTGTCTCCGGTTCCGGCGGCACGGGCGGCTCGCCCATGCGCCAGAGGTCGTCGTAGCGGCCCTCTTTAGGCCTGGCGGCGACGCGGCGGCGGGCTTCTTCGGCAGGCGTGCGCTCGCGGTCGGGTTTGATGAAGAAGTTCGGGTCGATGTGCTCTTCGATGGAAAGGACAGCATCGAGAAAGCGTTCGACCGTTTTGCGCCCGTACTTGAACTCGTATGCGCTCATGCGCTGCGCATGTGTCGAGACAGACTCGACCATGCGCCTATTTGTCTTCGAGTAATAGACGTTGTGCTTGAAGAAATCCACGTGCCCCAGCACGTGCGCCATGACGAGTTTGTTCTGCACGGGGCTGTTGGTCTCCATCAGGAAACCGTAAGCCGGGTTGGTGTTGATGACGACCTCGTAGATCTTCGACAGCCCGAAGTCGTACATCGTCTTCATGCGCTGATAGGCCTTGCCGAACGTCCAGTGCGAATAACGACCGGGCAAGGCGTAACTCCCGATCTCGTACATCACAGTTGCGGGCACAAGCTCGAAGCGGGTGGGAAAAGGATCGAGGCCGAACTTGGCGGCCACGGCCCAAATCTGTTCGAGTGCGCGTTCGAGGTCTTTGATCTCCCGGTCTTCCATAAGCACCATTGTCTGCTCGCAGGGGGTGGTCGCGCAAGAGCTTAGATGCGCGGGCGCGGGCGGGGCCGGTTAATGCTTCTGTTGTTTGCGCAGTTTCTCGATGGCGCTGCGGATCGCTTCGGCGTTGGGCGTCTGCGGATTCTCTTTGAGGTAGGTTTGCAAATGGCCGATGGCCTCGGCCGGTGCGCCGAGTTGCTCATAGACGTTGGCCAGATAGACGTGCGCGATGGCAGGCTTGGCTAGTTCCAATGCGCGCAGCAGATGCTTTTCCGCCGCGCGATAGTCGCCAGTCATCATCTCGGCATAGCCCAGCGAGAGATACGGCGCGGCCAGTTTCTCGTCCACGGCAACGACGCTGCGCAGCAGGGCGATGCCTTCCGCGTAACGCTGCTGGCTGACCAGCGTGACGCCGATGCCGACGTAAGGCTCAGGCCGGTCGGGCTTCAATTCGTTCGCCTTGCGATAAGCCGCGAGGGCTTCGTCGTAACGTTGCAGTTTGGCGCACTGCTCGCCGAGCGCAAGGTGCGCGACGTAGAACGACGGGTGCGCCGCGACGGCCGCCTGCAAAAGTTTGACGGACTGCTCGGGCTTATTCGCGGCGGCGCTCTTGATGCCCTTCTGGTATGCCTCTCGCGCACGCGCCGGGACACTCGCATCCAACTCTTCCGCCGAAATGGTGGCGGGCGGCGGCAAAGTCTTTCCGGGCTTCAAGCGCAGTTGAATGTTCTGGGTGAAACTCTGCGGCGCGCGGCTGAAGGCGAACACGTCGGCCGAGACAGAGGTAGTCTCGAACAACTCGCCGTCGCCTTCGGCGGTGAGTTGATATGTGCCCGGGGTGAGGCCGGAGAAGGTGAAGCTGCCGGCGAGATCGGTGAAGGTCTCGAACAGACGGCGACCACTAAATGTCAGTGTGACGCGCACGGGATTGCGCGGCTGCGTGCCGTTCGGTAGCGCGACCTTCCCTTGCAGTGTGTTGACGCCCTGCGCGCTGGCGGCGATGCAGAGGAGCAGCAGGAGACACGCAGAAGCAGAGAGGGCGCGCTGAGGCTGAAGCATGATCTTTATCTCCTCGCCGGGCAGCGCTTCTTATAGCAAGCGCCGGGCGGCGACTCAAGCCCGGTGCCGTAAAAAAAGTGGGGCGCTCGCTTGATAGCAGCGAGCGCCCGTCGGGTCTGTGTGCGTTCCGCCAGCTAGAAGCTGAAGCGGACGCCGAGTTGCCCCTGGAACGGGATGCCGAGCGGTTCGGAGAAGCCCGTCGCCCCGAAGAAGTTAAGCGGCTTGCCGAAGTCCTTCGCGCCCGTCACGTTCTGAAACTCACGCCCGAAGTTGGCCGTGTTGAAAACGTTGAAGGCCTCGAAGAAGAGGCCGAGCTTGCGCTGCTCGCCGAAGTTGAAGAACTTCGAGACGCGGACGTTCAACTGTTGGAAGCTGTCGCCGCGGATCGGGTTCAGCGGCAGGTGGTGTTGATCGTCAACGCCGGGGTTGACAGAGTCGCGGTCAACGGTGACGCCGTCGCGGTTGATGTCGCAACCGCAGGACGGGAAGATGCTGTAGGGTCTGGCCGACGCTATCTGGAAGATCGGCGCGACTTGGAAGCCCAACGGCAGATCGAAGATGCCCGACAGCACGAAGCGATGCCGCTCGTCCGCGTCGGACGGGCCGAAGTTGATCGGGTCCCACTTGTCGAAGACGTTCTGCGCCTGATTACCGAAGTCACCGGTTTGACCGAACCAGGCTTGCGCCTTCGAGAGCGTGTAGTGGGCGTTGAGTTGATACTTGTTCGCGTAGCGCCTGCGGAACGACACCGTGAAGGCGTCATAGCGCGAGCGCCCATCCGACTGGGCGACGGTGATGCGCCCGAAGGGCGTGGCCGTGCCGAAGGCCGCAGTCAACTCGGCGGCGTGCGCGGCGAACAGCGGCGCGAGAATGCGCGGGAAGCTCGAAGCCGACTGGCCGCGTTGCGCGTTGCGCAGCGGGCCGACGCGCGGGTTGATGTCGAGCGAAGTGAACTCGTGCAGGCCGAGTATGTGGACATAGTCGAACTCCAGCGCCATGTTCTTGCCCAACTCCTGCGCGAAGCCCACGTTCCACTGCTGCGAGTACGGCGACTCGAAGTCCTGATCGAGCATGCGCCCGCGCGATCCCGACCGCGGGTTTGTGAGCGGGCGCGGGATGGCCGGCGGCGGCGAGTCAATCGCGAGATTGTCGTCCGAGTTTGTGAAGTTGGCGTAGATTTCCGGGTTCGCCTGTTGCACCGCGAAGAGCGGCACGTTCAGGAACGACTGGTCGAAGTAGATGCCGTAGCCAGCTCTCAGCACCGAACGGGTGTTGCCATTCAAGTCCCACGCGAAGCCGATGCGGGGGCTGAAATTGTTCTTGTCATCTTTGGGCGTATGCCGCGCGAACGGGCTGCCAATGATCTGGAGCGCGCGGAAGGGGCGATTCTCGCGCGCGTGGCCCGCGTCCACAAAGCCGATGTCCACGTCGTAGCGGACGCCGATGTTCAAGGTGAACCGCGGCGAAAGCTTCCAATCGTCCTGCACGTACCACGCGAACTGCTTCGCGCCGTCGCGCAGGTTGAAGGAGGGGTCGCCGCCCGCGAGATCAATCTGCGCGACGACGCCTACCCCGGCCAGATCAGCCGCCGTGCAGACGGGGCCGTTGGTAAAGGTCGAGCAGGTGATCGGGCCCGGCAAGACCTGACGCGTGCGGAATCCTTGCGGGAACTGCCCCGGATTCCTCGCTATGTCGCCGGGGTCGAAGTTGAATGAGTAGGACGGGGCGGAGGTGAAGGCGAAGATGCCGCCCAAGGTCGGCTCATAGACGAAGTCCGTGCCGAACTTGAAGCCGTGGTTGCCGCGGTTCCACGAGAGGTCGTCGCGGAACTGGTGCTTCTTTTGGATGGTGCGCTGCGGCACGTTGCCATTGCGCCCGACGACGATGCCGCCCGGAAACGCGAGGTTATTCAGATCGGTGGTCGCGTTGATGCGGTTGTCGAAGGTCGAGTACTGGTAGGTGAACTGGTTGACGATGCTCTGGCTCACCACCCACGTCTCGTTGGCGAGGAAGCTGTAGAGCGTGTTCAAGCTTTCGTTGCCGCCCGACAGGTCGGTGCGGACGAGGAGGAAGCCGGCCTGATCGTTCAAGGCGTTGTTGTTCTGGCCGGAGAAGCGCGTGACGAGCGTGTTCTTCGGGTTGAGGTTGAAGTCACCTTTCACGGTGTACTGCCAGTCGTTGAAGGGCTGCGGGAGGAACTGCACAGCTTTGTAGCCGAACGGCTCGAGGAAGCGTATCTCCGCTCGGTCTGAGCTGGAGACGATGGAGTTGCCGCGCTCGCGCGTGCGTTCGGCGGTGCCGAAGAAGAAGGCCTTGTCTTTCTTGATCGGGCCGCCGATGGAGCCGCCGAACTGCTGCCGGCTGAAGGGCGGCTTGACCGCGTCGCCCGGTTCGAAGATGAACGTGTTCGACTTGGCGAGCAGGGCCGGCGCGTTGGCGTTCAGCTTGTCGTCGCGGAAGAAGCCGAAGAGCGAGCCGTGGACACTATTCGAACCCGACTTCGAGATGACCGAGAGGAGCGCGCCCCCCGAACGACCGTTGGCGGCGGAGAAGCGTTGCGTGGAGAGCGCGAACTCCTGTATGCCTTCCATCGAGAAGTTCTGGAGGATGCCACCGACGGCGTTGTCCTTGTTGTCGCCGCCGTCAACGGTGATGTTCAGGTTGCGACCCGTCGAGCCGCCGACCGAGAAGGTGCCGACGCGCGACTTCGTCGGGTCGAAGGAGGGCTGGAGCGTCGCGCCGGGTATGAGGATAGCGAGCGAGGCGAAAGAGCGCCCGTTGACGGGCAGATTATCGAGCCGCCGCTGGTCAATAACGCCGCCCACATCCGTCTTTGATGTCTCGACCAGGGGCGCGGTATCGGCGCTGACGTTGACCGTCTCGCCGATGCCGCCGACCCGCAACACGGGGTTGGCGGTCGTGCGTTGCAGCACGTTGACGACTGTGCCTTCCTGCACGTAGCGGGAGAAGCCTTGCGCCTCAACTTCGAGCCGGTAGGTACCGGGCACGAGTTGCGTGATCTCGTAAACGCCCTCGCTGCTAGTGGTGGCTTCGCGGGTCGCGTTCGTGCCGATGTTGACGGCGCGGACGGTCGCGTTCGGCACGACTTCGCCTTTCTCATTCTCGACGACGCCGGTGATCGTGCCCGTGTTCGCCGTCTGCGCCAGTGCGGCGGACGGCACGACGAGCGTTAGGGCAAGTAGCCATGCCGTGAGCATAGCTGTGCTTGTTTGTTTCAGGTTTAGTTTCTTCATAAGGTAGGCTCCTCTGGAAGATGGGCTACTGAGTTAAACCACTTGAGGACTCGCCCCGTTGTCGGCTGACGCAGTGCGCGTCCCTGTTGCGCAACTCTCACAGTGGCAGGCTAAGTTGTCCAAGTGAGAGCTTACCGCCTTAGCATGGTCTTGGAACTTGTCGGGTCGTACAACCTATGTGCTCCGTCTTGCGAAAATAGCAACTACAGGGCAAGTCTGCCGGCACGACGAACGAGCGATTCGCCGCCGCCGCCCTCTATAAAAATCGCGGTGCGCCTTATGCCGGCTAACCAACAAGCCTTATGCCAAATCAATTGTTGGGGCTGAACGGCCGTTGCATGAGATCGCGTCGAGGCAATGTTATAGCTAATTATTTGGCTTTTCATCCCTTTTTTTGCTACGTCCCCGCTCGCCCGTGACTGTCGCCGGATCGTCGCCCCAACGCTGTTTCATCCAAAAAGTAGAAGGCCGCATCCGAGATTTTGGACACTAACGGCGCAGGCATCGTCGTTTCGCCCGCTAACTTGCACTGCTGTGGTTTTGCCCAGTTTGGAATATCTTTTGCAAGAATTTTGTTTCTCGTCTTAGTGTTTAGCCCGAAGCACTATATAAAGCTCGGATCAAGTCACCCTTGAAGGAGGCGTTAGCATGACATCCTACCGACAGGTTATAGCCCGTACCCTAGCGTTCTTATGCTTGTTCACTATTCTGCTCGTCGCACCGGTGTTGGCCCAAGTGACGACGGGCGACATCACCGGGCGCGTCGCCGACGCGCAAGGCAACCTCGTGCCCAACGCCAGCGTGACAGCGCGCAACAAGGCGACGGGTCTGTCGCGCACGACCACGTCGAACGAAGATGGTAACTATACGCTGGTGCAGTTGCCGGCGGGCACTTACGAGGTGTCGGTTGAAGCCAAAGGCTTCAGCAAGGCGCTGCTCAAAGATATGGAAGTGAACGTCGGCGCGACGCTGACGCAGAACTTTGATCTCAAGCCCGGCGAACTGACTGAGACGGTGGAAGTCTCGTCGGACGCCGCGCTCGTGCAGACGACCACGTCCGAGCTAGGGCGCAACATCACGCCGACCGAGGTGCGCGAGTTGCCGCTCATCAATCGCACCTTCGCCAGTCTCGCGATCATCGCGCCCGAAGCGCGCCCCGTCGGCAACTTCGACCCGACCAAGACGCGCGTCGGCAATATCGGCTTCAGCGGCGGCGACGGCCGCCAGTTGGACGTGAACGTGGACGGCGGCGACGATAAGGACAACGTCGTCGGCAGCCTGCTCCAGAATTTCGCTTACGAATCAATTCAAGAGTTTCAAGTCTTGCAGCACCGTTGGACGGCCGAGAGCGGCCGCAGCGTGGGCGGTGTGGTGAACGTGGTCTCCAAGTCGGGCAGCAACGATCTGCACGGCTCAGGCTTCTTCACCTATCGCAACGAGAAACTGCGCGCCCGCGACTTCTTCGAGAAGCGGGCAACTGATCCCAAGCCGAAGTTCAACCGCGAAGAGTTTGGCGGTTCCGTCGGCGGCCGGATCATCAAAGACAAACTCTTCTTCTTCGGCGCGGCCGAACGCTTCCGCGAGCGGCAGAATTTGCTCATCAACCCTGCGCTGCTGCCGGAGATCGCCGCGATTCCGGGCGTGACCGCTTCGTCCACCATCCCGACGCCGTACAACGACACGCTGATCACCGCGAAGATCGACAACCGCATCAGCGAGCGGCAGTCAATGTTCTACCGCTTCTCGTTTCAAAAGAACGACTCGCCCAACGATCAGTTCGATGAATCGCAGCCGGCCGATCTGACCGGCGGCAACACGAACAACAACAAGCTCTACAGCTTCGTCGTCAACCACAGCTACACGCTTAGCTCAACCAAACTGAACCAGTTCACGTTCCAGTTCCAAAATTTCGTGAACGATATTCTGGGTGTGACCACGACGCCGAACATCCTGTTCCCGTCGGTGCAGACCGGCGCGAACGCGAACGTGCCGCAGGAGACCAAAGAGCGCAAGTATCAGTTCCGCGACGACTTCTCCTTCCAGACCGGCAGGCACGCGATGAAGGTGGGCGTCAACTACATCCGCACCAAGCTCGACGGCTTCTTCTTCTTCGGCGCGAACGGCTACCAGATCACCTTCTTCGATGATCCGCTGACGATCCGCAACAACCGCACTCGTTACCCGCAGGGTTTTGCCACGCCGGGCGCAGTCAAAGAGATCGCGTTCAGCACCGGCGCGGGCGACACCAGCCAACCGCCGTTCCATCAACTCGCCTTCTATGTGCAGGACGACTACAAAGTCACGCCGCACCTGACGCTCAATCTCGGCCTGCGCTGGGACGCCAACATCAATCTGCTCGTGCCGCAGACCAACAACCGCACAATGCAGATTCTGGGGCGACTGAATGATGCGCGGGCGCGGGCCATCGCGGGCGACGCGAACCGGCTCGCGCGCCGCACGCCAAGCTACAAAGAGTTCCAGCCGCGCGTCGGCTTCGCTTGGGACCCGAAGGGCGACGGGCGCACGGTGATTCGCGGCGGCTACGGCATCTTCTACGATCAACTCTTCCAGAACCTGACACTGTTCGCCACGCAGCAATCGAACCCGACGATCTATCAGACCGTGCTTGATCTGGTGAACGACGCGGTCGGCGTGGGCCAACTCGCCACCTTCCGCTTCGGCGTCGATCCATTGCCTGCGCCGCCCGCGAACGCGAATAATACCAACCTTGAAGTCGGCGGCTTCGGCCGCATCAACGATCCGACGTTGCGCGACCCCTACGTGCAGAAGTTCTCCATCGGCTTCGAGCACAACATCGGCCGCAACTTCATCCTGTCGAGCGACTACGTGCATACGCTCGGCTTGCACGAGAACCGCGTGCAGAACGTCAACCCGCGCATCCGCAGCATCTGCGATCCGAACTTCCCCGGCTCGACGCCCACCTCGCCGCGTTGCGTGCGCGGCGCAAGCACGCGCTTCTTCGATCAAGCGTTCGTCGCGGCGGGCTTAGGCGCGGGCCGGCTCGAACAGATCAACATGTTCACTTCGACCAACCGCTCGTTCTTCGACAGTTGGACGACCTCGCTGAAGTATCGCGGGCGCAAAGCGTTCTACACGGCCAGCTACGTGTTGTCGAGTTCGCGCTCATGGGGCGGGCAACCGCTCGCTTCCTACAGCGGCAACGGCATCGCGATTACGCCGGAGCAGCAGTTCCGGCCCGAAGAGTTCGGGCCCACCCGCATTGACGAGCGCCACCGCATCGTCATCAGTGGCGTCTTCAATCTGCCGGGCGGAATAGAGCTTGCGCCTATCGCGCAATTTGCTACCTCTCGTCCCTTTTCGGCGAATCTCGGCAGCGATGTGGACGGCGACGGGCGCAGCACGGTGGATCGCATCTGCGCGGGCGTCGATCCGGTAACGGTCTTGCAATCGGTCATCGCCGGCAACGGCGTGCCGGCCGCCGCCCGCGCCCTCGGCTGCACGCAGAGCAGGGTCAACAACGTGCGCTCAGGCTTCGTCGTCACCAACGGCCAGTTGCAAGAGCGTAGCGGGCGCTATTTCAACGTCGATCTGCGTGTGACCAAAATTTTCCCCGTGGGTGAGCACGTCAAGATCAAGCCCTATGCGAACTTCTTCAACCTGTTCAATACCGAGAATCTCTCGATTGGCTCACGGCTCGGGCTGAGCAGTGCCGCCTCGCGCACGTCCTTCTTACAACCGACCACGCTCTTCGGGCCCGGCTTCGGGCCGCCGGTCGGTGTCCCGTTCACGTTCCAGTTCGGCGCGCGGGTGGACTTCTAAGTTCAACCCCCACCGTCGTTCAGGCCAAACAACACAGGCGCGCTGCTTCCGGCAGCGCGCCTGTTTCTTTATCAGCGCATAGGTCGCACGCTTGCAGTTTAGGCCTCGATGCCGCGCGTGCCGAAGAACTGCTTGAGCGCGGGATACACGTCCTCTTTATCGTCAATGCGGACGCCGATGAAACGCTCTTTCTGCTTCAGTCGATCCTTGAAGATCGAGAGCAGCGCGCCCGACGAGCGGCGATAACCCGACGTGCCCTCTTCGCCGATCTCACCGTAGCCGAACAGGTTGCAGGTCGCGATCAATTCGTCGGCTAATTTAACGGCCTCTTCGTTGTCTGAATAGTAGTTGTCGCCATCGGAGAAGTGGAACGGATAGATGTTCCAATCGCGCGGATTGTAGCGAGCGCGGATCGTGTCGAGCGCGAGTTGATAAGCCGACGAGACGACCGTGCCGCCCGACTCGCCCTGCGTGAAGAACTGTTCTTCCGTCACCTCGCGCGCCTCCGTGTGGTGCGAGATGAACACGATCTCTACGTGGTCGTACTTCGTCCGCAAGAATCTCACCATCCAGAAATAGAACGAGCGCGCGATATACT
>JANMAD010000678.1:0-8817 GCA_031359515.1 Acidobacteriota bacterium
CGGGCTTGTGGCTGCTGATCGATCTCAAGCTCAAGGGCGCGAACGTAGTGGGGCTGGCGGTCGTGTTGGCGGTCAGCAGTCTGGCCTTCATCGGGCTGGGGTTGATGGCGGCGACGCTGCCGGTCTTCAGCCCGGAGCGCGGCGCTGAGGCGACGAACATTTTTCAGGGCATCCTGTTGCTCGTCTCCGGCGTGTACTATCCGGTCGCAGTGTTGCCACGCTGGCTGCAACCGCTCGCCTACGTTTCGCCTGCGACCTACGCGCTCACGGCCTGTCGCAAGTTGATCGGCATCGAAGGCGCGGACGCAAACGTGGAGCAACTGCACGGTGTGCCGCTCGCGGCCGTCATGCCTGAGCTAATGGTGCTGCTCGTCATGGGCGGCGTGATGATTCCGCTCGGTCTCTTCGTTTTTGGCCGCGTGGAACAGTGGGCCAAGCGCACAGGCAAGTTGAAGCGGACGGGCTGAGGCGGGCGCGAGGCAAACGGCGACAGCGCCGGGGCACATTGCAACTCAGGCCGCAGAGAAACGAATTTCTCCGCAGCCTGAGTTGCACGCTACACTAGGGCGTGACCAAGCCCTTCTTGATGTTGCGCTGCCATGCTTCATAGTTGCGCACACGACGTTTCGCCTGCTTGCGCGTCAGCTTCATCGTCTGGGCCACGTAATCTATCCGGTCAGCGCGGTCTTGCTTTTTATCATAAGGATTACCTTGCGCCCGCAGATATATTTCGTAGGCGCGCGACCACTCCTCTTTCACTTCCGGCGTCGCCAATGCGCCCCGCAGTTTCGGCATACTGTTACTCTCCCTGCAATGTTTGGATTATAGCTAACTTTAGTTTACACCCTTTGCCGCTTTTCTTCCCCTCCCGCGCACACGGCCCTAATCGGTGAGCATCGTGACCTCGCCATCCACGACGCGCGCGAGATACGCGCCCGCGCGCATGACCCACGCGACGCGGTGGCCCTTGCGCGCGAGCAACGCCCACTCGCTCGCCTTCTGTGGGTTTTGTTCAATCAACGTCGCGCCGCCCGGCAACGAGACGTAGCGCAAGCCTGAGCGCGCAAACTTGCGCACGCCGCGCCCGCCGCCAAATAGTTTCTCGTACGCGACGAGAATGCGGCCCGGCGTCAGTTCATCAGCCGCTGCTGCGGCGCGTTTGCCTTGCTCGCTCATAAAATGGTTTGCGGCTTAGCTCTGCGCCGCCTCGTCTTTGGGCTGCGCGAGCACGTGCGCGACGACAGCAAGCAACTCTTTGGCGTGATATGGCTTGCTGATGAAGGCGTTGAAGCCGGCGGTGAGGGCGCGCTGTCTGTCCTGTTCGGCGGCGTAGGCGGTAACGGCGACGCAGGGCAACGTGCGCGTGCGCTCGGCGGCGCGCAACGCGCGGAGCGCGCCCCAACCGTCGAGATGCGGCATCGAGATGTCGATCAGCACGAGGTCGAAAATTTCGGTCTGCGCCGCCGCGACGCACTCGTGCCCGTTGCGCGTCTCGCGCACGTCGTGCCCGCTTGACTCCAACATCAAACGCAACAATTCGCGATTATCGTCGTAATCGTCGGCGATCAAGATGCGGGCTGGCGGCATGTGCTGTTGGGTAGCAATGAATGGCTGGCACGTCCGCATGTATCACGCACGCCGGCCAACGGCTGCAAATTTTCCGCGAGGCTACTCTGCGCGCCCTTATAGCTTAGTGGCGCGGCGGGTGTCAATCATAAGTTCAAAGTTCAAGGCTAAGTGGTTTGCTTAACCTTGAACCTTCAACTTTGAACTTTGTATTTACTTAAGCACTTCAAACTCGTAATAGATCGTCTTGCCGCGAATGATGTAGCAGAGGTACGACTCCCAGAAGCGCCGGATGAAGCGCAACGCAGGGTAGCGGTTGCAACTGTTCACCAGCAACTCGAAGCCGACCGCACGCCAAAGTTTCAGCATGGTCACGCGGATCAGACGCGGGCGCAGACGCACGTTGCTGTAGAAATCGAAGTCGGGGCGTTGGCCTGTGAAGTAGGCGAAGGATTCGGTCGTGAGATGATGCTTGTGCGTCGGGTCTGTGTAAGAGGCGATGTCGGAGTAGTGCGGCGTGTCGAGGCGTATGAGCGCGCCGGGGCGCGCGATGCGATGTAGCTCCGCGATAACCGCTAGCACGTCATCCAAATGCTCGATCACTTGATTGGCGATGATCAGATCGAACTCGTTGTCGGGGAACGGATAAGGCACGCGGTCGAGGTCGTGGATCACGTCGGCGGCGGTGCGCGGGTTGTGGTCGAGACCGATTGCGCCCGGCGTCTTATGTTTGCCGCAGCCGATGTCGAGAATCTTGATGGGTGAAACTTCCGGCGCGCTCGTCACGTCTACCTCCACGTACAAGTCCGGCAGTGTAGCGGGCCTGCTTGCGCCCGCACAAGTTGGCTGTCGCGCGTTGAGACGAAGGCCGCCCCGACCGGCGGTCATAAATTATTTCGGAACTCATACGGGCGCGCGGCGTGCAACGGGCCGGAAACATTTCTGCTGGAGGATTTCAATTTATGACAAGAGCAACTCTGTTTCTCTCTCTCTGCCTGCTGCTCGCGGCGGCGGGTCTTGTTTCCGCGCAGACGGCGGCGACGCCCGCGCCCCAACCTGAAACGCGGGCTTTTGCCATGACCCTGTTTGGCGGCGGCAACTTCCTCGGCATTACCACCGAACCGGTGACGAAAGAGACCATCGGCCGCTATGGTCTGACGGGCGCAGCGCGCGGCGTCGCCGTCATGAGCGTGGCGGAGAACAGCCCGGCCGCACGCGCCGGTGTGCAGAAGGGCGACGTGCTGCTGCGCTTCGATGGCGAGATGTTAACGAGCGTGCAAAAACTTCAACGCTTGATCAACGAAGCTGCGCCGGAGCAGAGCGTGCGGCTCACGATCAGTCGGAACGGCGCGGAGCAGGAACTGACGGCCACGCTCGCGCGGCGCGAAGAGTTGCCGCGCGCCGAAAGTTTCACCTTACGCCCCGGCGAAGAATTCCGGCTCAACAACGAAGACTGGCAGAAGCACGGCGTAGAGTTGCAGCAGCACATGGAAGAGTTGCGCAAACAACTCGACAAGCTGCCGCGTGCGCAAGGCAGCAACTCATTCGTCATCTATGGCGCGGGGCGGCGCATCGGCGTTACCACGACCGCGCTGACCGAACAGTTGGCCGCTTACTTGGGCGTGCAGGGCCGCGGCGGCGTGCTTGTTACGGCTGTGACCGAGAACGGGCCGGCGGCGAAGGCGGGGTTGAAAGCCGGCGACGTGATCACGGAGGTCGCGGGCACGCAGATCAAATCAACGAGCGATCTCAGCCGCGCCCTCAACCGGCAGAATGACGGTGAGGTGACGCTCAACGTGACGCGCGACAAACAAACGCGCACGATCAAGTTGACGCCTGAGCGCGTGCAACCTTCGACGCTGTTCACACCCGGCGAGACGTTCGCACCGCCCGTCACGTTCACCATGCCGCGCATCAGCGTGCGCGTGCCGCACGTCGTGCCGCGCGTGCGCGTTATCACGCCGCGCAGCGCGCCGGTACGGATTAGAACTGTCGTGTTGTGAGTTGAGCGCGCAGCTTTAACTCGACGGGTATAGAGAAAAGCGATCTCAGGTTTCAAATTTGAAATCTGAGATCGCTTTCGTCGTATCAACTGCGGTGCGTCGTGCTGCTGCTCACTGCGGCGGGGGCTGCAATTGCGCTTTAGCTTTAACCGCATCGTCGTATGCCCCATTGGCCACGTGGCCTAAGCCAATCGCTGCGTCGAACTCTTTCAACGCCTCTTCACGCTGCTCCATGAAGGCGAGAATGCGGCCCATCGCGGTATGTGCGCGCGAGGCGAGCGCGCGGTCGGCCGCGTTGTCGAGCGCGGCGTGTTGGACGGCGAAGCGATAATTGACGAGTGCACGGCGCAGACGGTCGGCGCGCAAATCTTCATCGAACGTGTCCTGCGCGGAACTGCTCGCCACCTGCGCGAGCGCGAAGAAGACGCGCGGCTCGCCCTGATATTCCTGCATCAACGTCTTCAAGCGCGTCTCCGCCTCGTCATATTTTTTCACGCGCAACAGTTCGTTCGCATCGTCCAGACTTTTAACCAGCAAGGTACGACGCGCCAGCCCTTGCTCGCCTTCGGCCGTGTTCAGCGCGGCCGCTTGTTGCTGTGCCTGCCGTCGTGCGGCCAGCGCACGCTCGCGCGCCGCCGCGTACTCCGCCGGCCGGCTCTGTTCGCGCGCCACGTCGAAGTGCGTGATCATATCGCCGAACAGATCGTTGATGTCGAAACCGGCCATAGCCTGCTCACGCAACTGCTCGGCGAAATAGAAGACCAGCACTGCGCCGCGCTCATAAGCATCGGCGAGTTGCGCCGTCTGCTCATCCGCGATGGCCGCGCGGGCCGCTTGTAAGTCTTGCGTGATCTGCGCACGCTCGCTCTCGTTGGCCTTTTGAAGACGCGCGCTCGCCGCCTCCGTCAGAGCTTGTAGCCGGGCCGAGGCCGTTATCTGCGCGTCCGACGCAGCCACGAGCGAGCGCGCCACTGCCGCGAACACGTTGCGCTCATACTGTGCTTCGAGTGCCAGCGAGTCAATGAACTGCTCGCGTTCGGTCGTTACATTACTTTGCGGCGGGCCGTTCTTGTCGTTCGTTTGCTTGCTCGCCCGTCCTTCCGCCGGAGCTTTCAATCCATCGAGCAGGGTGTGCAGGTCAGCACGGCGCGCGGCGATGGCGCGGTTGTTGCGCAGCACGAGCGGGTCGATCAGAAATTGCAAGTAGGCGCGCCGCACGTCTGCCGCGCGCGGGTCGCCGTTGAACGGGATGATGAGAAAATAATCGTCGCGCACGACGCGCAGGTTGATCGCGCCGGGCGCGGCGAGCAGGTCGGGCACGATGACGAAGCGCCGCTCGCGCTCGCGCGTGGTAAAGACCGTCTGCGCGCCCTTCTTCTTCGGCGTGGAGGCTGAGCTACTGGCGACGCGCTCCAGCACGCTCGTCACGGGGCGCGTGTGCAGGAAGGCAAGCGTGGCGCGTACCATCTCGGCGGTCGGACGGCGGAGGTTGTCGCCGGCCGCCAGATGCTGCCGGTAGTAATCGGGCATGCGCGCCTCGATGCCGGACTTGCGATAGAACTCGCGCACGAGCGGCGCGAAGTCGAGCACGTCCAGCACGCCGGGAAAGAGATCGTCGGTGCGCGCGGGCGCTTCAAATTCCGGTGACGGCCCCAACGCGAATGCGAGCGAGACATAGCGGGCCGCTTGCTCCGCCGCAGTCGCCTTGCCCGGCAACTTATTCAACTCGTAGAAGCGCTGCATGCGCCGCAGGAGATCGGGATCGAGGTTGGCCTGATCTTGCCGCAACTGCGCGCGAAAGACGGCCGGCGTTTTGCCCGGCGTCGGCTCGAACCCGGCCGCGTCGAGCGCTGCCAGCACGACGATCAAACGTTGGTCGGGCGCGAACTGCACGCCGTACTCGGAGAGATCGATCTGCCCCGTGCGCGGCGGCTGTGTGGCGGCCGGGCGCGGCGGCACGGCGGTCGTTGTTGGTTTATTGCCTTGCGCCGCGGCAAGCGTCTGCGCGAGCAAGAGCGCGACAGCGATGAGAAGATATTTAGACATGCATTGAATCAATCGGCTTACGATGGTGGCAGCGAATAAGTGATGAAGCGCGGGTCGCAAAAGTTGTCCGCACAATTAACCGGTAGCGACGGCCCCGTGCCCCTGGCATTGACTGGCACACGCACGCTAACGACCGGGCCGCTGCTTCAACCTACCTTCCGTCCGTAGCCTGCGCCCGGCGCGCAACAGGTGCAAGGTTACAGGATAGGCCAGCAGCGAACAAACAACTGAGAGGACGAGACCGCCGACCGTGAACGGCAGCAGTATGTCCCAGCCGTGTGTGAACAATTCGTGCCAATAGGCGGCGGTCAACGGATGTGAATCTTTCAGCAAGGCGAGACCGTCACGCGGCAAGCGAGCGGGTCGGCCCAACAACAACGCACCGAGACTGTAGGACGCAAGCGTGATCGGCACGAGCGTCAGGAATGGATTATTGAGAAATGTGCCGGTATAGATCGCGAGTTTGTTGAAGCGAAAGAGGAACGCGATGAGCGTGGCGAGAATGGTGTGCAGGCCCAAGAATGGCGAGAAGGCGATGAAGACGCCGAGGGCAAAAGCAAGCGCCGTCCGCTCGGGCGGATCGTCCAGCGCGAGCAGGCGGCGGAAGGCGGCGCGGAACATAAAAGCAGTGACGAGTGACGAGTGACAAGTGACGAGCTAAGACAAGCTTATTCTTGCTTGTCACTCGTCACTTGTCACTCGTCACTGCTTTACTTAAAGCTGTTGAGTCCGGTCGCTTCGTCTTCATACACGTCGAAGACCGTGAGCAGTTTGGTGATGGCCAGCAAGTCCTGAATCTTCTGCGTCAGATTGAGGAGCTTGAGTTGGCCGCCCTCACGATTGATCGTCGTGAAGCTGGAGACAAGCTCGCCGATACCGCTCGAATCAACGTAGCTGACCTGCGCCAAATTCAAGAGGATTTTCTTCTTGCCCTCTTCCATCAACCGCCGGATCGCGCCGCGCAGGGACACGCTGCCCTCGCCGATAGTAATCTTGCCGCCGAGGTCGAGTACGGTCACGTCGCCGGCTTGCCGTTCGGAAATGTTCAGTTCAGCCATTGCGGGAAATCTCCTTCGGGAAGTGTACAGTTCTCAGTTTTGAGTTCTCAGTTCTCAGTCGCCAGCAGAGAGCTGAAAACTGAAAACCGAAAACTGAAAACTCTTATTTCTTCTTCATCATACGCACGATAGTGCCGCCTTCGGGATGACGCGCCCACTCGACCTCGTCCATGAAGGAGCGCATAAAGAGAATGCCGCGTCCTGATGCCTTCAACAGATTCTGCGGGTCGGTCGGGTCGGCGACCTGTGTCGGATCGAAGCCTTGTCCGCGATCCCGCACCGTCACGACGAGTTGTGTGTCCGCATCAGCGAAAGTAATCTCGACCGGCACGTTCGCGTCCTGCTTGTTGCCATGCAGCACGGCGTTGGTGACCGACTCGCGGATGGCCATATCCAGCCCGTACGCGGCCTCTTCGCTCAGACCCAGCCGGCGGGCCACATCTTCGGCCGCCGCAGCCGCCTCGGCGATTGACTCGACGCGGCTCGGCAGCACCAGTTCTGTCGTCTCATCCGTCACAGTCGCAAATCGCGCGGTCGCGGCGCACCCACGCGCTTCGGTCAAGTCCGGCGCACTGTCCCAACCAATACTGTAAGTTAAAGCCTGCACGATGTAACACGCCCGCCGCGCGACTGTCAAGAACGTTACGGCCGTCAGTTGTCAGTGGTCAGTTGTCCGTTGTGCTTCAACCGTGTGCTGCATGCTGATAAGCAACCGGCCTAGTGCCGATACGAAGAACAACTGACCACTGACGACGGACAACGGACAATCTTTTGCTTTAAGATGGGCGCATGCGAATTCAGCCTGCACGGCGCGTGCGCGGGGAGTTGCGCGTACCGGGCGACAAGTCGATCTCACATCGCGCGGCCCTGATGGCCGCGCTCTGCGTGGATGAACGTGTGCGCGTCGAGAACTTTGCCACGAGCGCGGACTGCGCGGCGACGCTCGCCTGTCTGCAACAACTCGGTGTGTCCGTCACGCGCCGCGCCACGACCATCGAGATCACCGGCGCGGGGTTGCGTGTACCCGTTACGCCGCTCGACTGCGGCAATAGCGGCACGACGATGCGCCTGCTCGCCGGCCTGCTGGCCGGGCATGCATTCACGACGACGCTGACGGGCGACGAGTCGCTACGCACGCGCCCGATGCGCCGTGTCATTGAGCCGCTCGCGCTGATGGGCGCGCAGGTGACGGCGCACGTCGGAGACCGCGCGCCGCTCGTCGTCGTGGGACGACAGCCGCTCCGCGCGATCAGCTACGCGCTGCCGGTCGCCAGCGCGCAGGTCAAGTCGTGCGTCCTGCTCGCCGGTCTCAACGCCGACGGCCGCACAGAGGTGATTGAGCGCACACCGACGCGCGATCACACGGAACGACTGCTGCGCTGGTTCGGCGTCGCAGTGGAGACAACGCAAAAAGAGCTTGGTGGCGCAGACGTGCAAACGATCTCGCTCGCCGGCCCCGCGCGGCTCGCGGCGCGCGATTGCATCGTGCCGGGCGACATCTCTTCGGCGGCGTTCTTCCTCGTCGCGGCCGCGCTGTTGCCCGGTTCTGATTTAATTATGCGCACGGTCGGACTGAACCCGACGCGCACGCAGTTGCTCGCCACGCTCGGCACACTCGGTGCGGACGTGCGCGTTGAAGACGTGCGTGAACAAGCGAACGAACCGGTAGGCGACGTGCGCGTGCGTGGCGGTCTCGCCAGCCCGCGCGCGGGCGCGAATGTGTTGCGCGGCAGTGTGATCGCGGGACTGATTGATGAGCTACCGATCCTCTGCGTGCTAGGCACACAACTCGCAGGCGGCTTGACGATTAGGGACGCGGGCGAGTTACGCGTGAAAGAGACGGATCGCATCCGGGCGATGGCGTTGAACTTGCGCGCACTCGGCGCGGAGGTGGAAGAGTACGAGGACGGCCTCAGCATCGCGGGCCCCGTGCAACTCACGGGCGCGCGGCTTGCTGCGCACGGCGATCATCGCATCGCTATGGCCTGCGCCGTCGCCGCGCTCATCGCGCGCGGCGAGTCGGAGATCGCGGGCGCGGACTGCGTCGCCGTCTCGTTCCCCGAATTCTTCACGCTGCTGGCCACGGTGGTGGAAAGCTGATGTCAACTCGAACCCCGCGCATCATCATCACCGGCTTTATGGCG
>JANMAD010000692.1:0-29201 GCA_031359515.1 Acidobacteriota bacterium
TAACAAGCTAACTGAGGCGGTCGTGTCAAGCGATTTCTTCATTTCACGGCATCGCCGGGACTAACGCCGACCCTTTCTTCCGCAAGCATTCGACGTATCTCGCCTCATCATATTTCGTTCGCGTCTGCCAACATTTCCAGATGATCCGTATCCACTTGTAAGCGAGTGCGCGCACTGCCGCTTGATGGCTTTTACCCTTCGCTTTCTGTGCTAAGTAGAAAGCCCGTGCCCACTCCGAGTGCCGGATTGATTCGCCCGCGTACTCAACAAAAGACTGGCGGAAGAACTTCGGACAAAAGTATCTCCAGCGTGTCCAGGAACTCTTACCGCTTCTTTCGACGACCGGTGCGACGCCGCTGAAGCGGAGCAACTCATCGGCGCTTGCCCACCGCTCACGATTACTGCCTATCGCGGTGAGCAGGCGCGACGCATAGACTTTCCCCGCGCCGGGTAAGCTGGCGAACAGCTCGAAGTCTTCATGCGCCTCGCACAATGTTTCGATCCGATGGTCGAACTCCTTGACGGCGACTAAAGTCGTCCGCATCTGCGAGGCCAGCGCTTTGACCATCACCACCGAAGAGTTGATGACCGCCACGTCTGTCGTTAGCGGCACGGCTTCTTTGATCGCGTCGAGCCGCGCGTCGAGTGTGCCCTTGCGATGTGAGTTGTGCGCGCGAAAGAACTTCTCAAGGGTTGTCCGCCGCACACCACGAAGCGCCTCAAGGCGCGGCCACCGGAGCAAAAACTCGCACACCAACTCGGTGCGAATGTCCGGGAACCATTGTAGAACTTGAGGAAAGTAGCCTTTCAGGAGTGCCGTTAGCCGATTGCTGATTCTGGTCTGGTCGCCGACCAACCGCCGCCGGTGCTCGCCCAACAGTTGCAGCGTGCGGGTCTTCTCATCATCAGGCATCCACGCCTTCAACCGTTCTCGATGATGAATGAGCAACTCTACCAGATACTCGGCATCGCGCGGATCGTCCTTCGCGCGCGACGGTGAGAAGGCTTCGCGAAAGCGGGCGAGCGTCTTCGGGTTGATGGGGTGCAGGACGAGGAAGTCGTACTTGAGCAAGGCATAGATCAGCGGCCCGCGCGACTGCGCTAAGCAGACCGCGACCTGTGCGCCGCCGAAGCGTGTGCGTAAACTGCGTGCCCACTCATCGAGCGACTCCGGCGTATGCTTGACGACGGATAGTTCTTGCGTGCCGGTCGCTGTATCAACGAGACAGACATCGTGCTTTGTGTCCGACCAGTCAACGCCGACCAGCGCGGCGAACTCTACCGGGTATTCCATGATGTTCTCCTTAGCTTGAATGTAAGTCAGGGGTCATGAACAGGCTGGAACATGCTGGCTTTTGCTCAAGCGAAGAACTTATAGTAGAGCCGTTCACCGAAGCGACGACGGTAACTGAGCATTCGTTAGGTGAGCGAAAGCGCCGGGCGAGTGTGCGGCACGCTTGTTACAGGCATCTCCACTGCCGTTCATTCGAGAGTCGTCACACCCGCCCGGCATGTTCCATCTCCGCCGTAAAGTTTACAGCAAAGATGACCCGCGTACACCTATAACTCATTCAACCCGACGCCTCGATAGCATTTCTCTCATGCTCTTTCCTTGCGCTCATGTTGTATGCTTCTCGCTCGGCGCGGGTTAATTCGAGCGTTAGATGGACTTTCGCGATTCCACAAAATAACTCCTTTGAGGAATAGCGTTATGTCAAAGGAGCATTACGGTGGGATTTCTATCGATTGTAAGGAAGTAAGATTTCGCTGTAATGTTGAATTCGATGCCGCAACAGAAAGCTATTGGTGATTAGTTGTCGGATAATAGAGTTTGCAAGGTAAAGTCCTGACTTTTACAGTTAATCACGCGGGACGGGCACGACCCGAAGCATCTCTATGCGTTGCCCGCTGAAACTGATGATGTTCCGCTTACCACGCTCGTTGACCGGCGACTGCTCCGCCAAAATTGATTGGACAACTGCCAGGCGCGCTGTCAGCCGCGCTTCCAGCCGTTGAAATCTGTCGGCGTCGGCGCGGGCGCGGGCGAAGTCAACGCGCGCCAGCGCCGCCAGCGTCCCGCCCGTCTGCTCGATCAGCGAGCGCCACATGTAACCGCCCTGCCCGCGCAATTCGTCTTGCTCAAACTGCGCCTGCCCGAAACCGTCAACGATGGCCGCCGCCGCGATTAGTTCGTTCAGTTGCTCGATCTGCATCTCCACCATCTCGAAGGCGCGGGCCGGCGCGAGCGCCACGTAAGCTTGCGCGATTTGCAGTTGCAGGGTGAACTGTTCCGCGTTCTGCGCGCGTCCGCTCAACAGATTGGCCGCTTCGTCCACCAACTGCCGCGCCGTCTGCGGCTGCTCTTTGCCCGCTAGCATGCGTGCAAGATTGAGCATCGCGCTCACCCGCTCGTTGAGCGGCTTGACACGCGCGAGCAGGCGCATTGCCTCTTCCACGTCGCCGCGCTGGGCCGCCTGCCAGAGCGCACGCTGTTCGAGGCCATGCAACATCTGCTCGCGTTGCTGCTTGTTCTCGACGTGCGTGCGTATGATCTCACGGGCGCGCTCTAAGCCGCCCTCGTTGAACGCACGCTCAGCAGCCACTTGATATAAATTGTTGCGCATCTCCGGCGGCGCAGTCGCGGCCGCTTCGAGCAGCGCGTCCAGCGACCCGTGCTGCATGAGCGGCGCATACTGTCGCCACTGTGCAGCCTGCGGGTTCACCGCCTGCTCATACTCTGTGAGTTGCCGCCGCAGCGTCGTCGCCTGCGCGGGCGCATAACGCTCCATGTCCGGCAGCGCTTGTTGCAACGTCGAGATCAAACCATACAGATTGCCTGAGCGCCGTTGCGCGGGCGACGCGCTGAGCATCGCCTTCATCATGGCGTTCACCAACTCGCGGCGCAGTTGCTCGTCCACGTGCAGTTGGCGCGGGTTGGGCAGATTGACGATCTGCTGGCCGTTGCCCGGCGGCGGCTCAGCCGTGCGCGTGGCTTGCAGCAGATACGCGGCCACGTTGGCCGCTTCGCCTTCGCGCAGGAAGTCTGCGGCGCGTAGTTTCTGCGCGATCTCGCCCGCGAGCTTATCGGCCGCCTCCGGACTCTTCTGCCGCAACTGTTCGAGCACGCCGGCCAAGCCGTATGACATCCCGCGCTGCAAAGTCTCTTCGGCCAGACGGAGCGCTTGCTGCGGGTCGGCGGCGCTGGTCTGCTCCGCGAGACTCAACTCAAGCGCTAAGTCCGGATTGGGTTGTTGATAATTTGCGCCGGGCTGCACGGGCGGTGGCGGCTGGCGTGTGGCGCGCAGGAATTCGAGCGCGAATTTCGGATCGCGGCGGGCGACGAACTGCAATAGCTGTTGGCGCAACTGCGCGGGCGTGGAGATCAGATTGTAGTACTGCGGATCGTCGCTTGCGACGGCGCGCATCATGGCGGTCAGATTGTTCATCGCCGCGCTGAATAGTTCGCGCGCACGCGCCTTGTCGCGTGGCCACAGCAACTCGGCGCTGGTCGCCTGCAAGCGTATGCGATTCTCCGGCAGCTTGAGGCTCTGCGCCTCCGTGATGATCTCGTCAAGCAGCGCGAGCGCCTGCTGCTGGAGTTCCTTGTCCACCGAAGACGGCTCGGCGTGGCGCGCGGACGATGGACCCTCGACACTCTGGCCTGTGACAGTCGCTGCGACGAGCAACAAAGAAAGCGCACTGGCGGTCAGCAACTTTGCCGGGTTCATCACCACCTCATTTTTAGCCGATTAAACCAACGGATTGCCGGGGCACGATCCTTGAACGCGCACGGGCGCGCGAGTTTGCGCCCCACGAACTGCGCTGCGAGTTATGTACTTCCCTGCGATGCACAAAACTGCGTGGGAGGATGCTTGTCGGGCAAGGGCCGGTGCGGCAACTGCTACGCGCCTGCACGCTCTCTGCCTGTCAGGCGGGACAGCGGAGCGACTGTCCTGACCGGACTGATATATCGTTGCGCTAAAATCCTGCGTCTTCCTTCTTCTTCGTCCACATGGACGCGATCTGGCTCGCCTCCGCCAGCGTCAGATTGTCGTAGACATCGGCATCGGTGCTGATCTCGCCGTCTTCCAATTCGCACACCTGCCAGTCCGGCGCATTCGGATCACTGCCTGTCCGCCCCGGCGATACTCTGATCTCCCACGTCACGTTCGCGCCGCTCTCTTGCTCAGCCATTAAATCTGCTTCCTTTCATCTCTTCGGGATTGAAAATAATCGGTCGCTCACTTAACGCACGACGCGGCGCAGCATAACTAATAGTCCCGCACACCCGCAACCTGTGCGCCGGTGCGCGCATGCGTACTGTCCACGTTACGAGACAGCAAAATGCACGTCCGGCGCGTGCGGATCAATGTATTTGACAGTCATCGAAAGGGTGCGTTAACGTGGACGGCGATTCAACATGCGTCCCGTTCGTCTAGTGGCCTAGGACACCGCCCTTTCACGGCGGCGACACGGGTTCGACTCCCGTACGGGACGCCAACTATTTTTCAATCACCAACGGTTGCACCTAATAGCAGGACTTTCACGCCGGTAACGGCCGGGTAATGGAATGCCCAATTCTCCATCCAGTCTGTTCAATGACCTTTATGATCACGCTTAGAGTCGTCTGCCTGTTACTCATCTTGCCCGGCTTGAGCGCATTAGGGCAGACGCCGCAGGGTGTCACCGACAAGCACAGGAGGGATGAGCAGGAGTTGGCCGAATTGGTGCGCGCCGAGTGCGAAGCCATGCTGGAAAACCGCCAGTCTGTCCTTGAGCGCATCTTGGCCGACGAGTTCATCATGCACACGGTGGACGGACACCTCGTGCCCAAGGCGCAATTCCAGCAGTACCTGCGCGCGGCATTGCCACCGAGCATCGCCGGGCTGTGTGAGATTCGCGATCTCACGCTCAAAGTTAGCGGGCACAAGGCGACCACCGCCGGGCGCATGAAGATCAGAGCTTCGGCCGCGGATGGGACAGAGGTGCCGCTCCAATTTCACTTCAACCAAAACTTAGTCAAGCGCCAACGTCGCTGGCAAGCCACTTACGTGGAGTTCAGCTTGGATCGGCCGTGAGCCGCACATATACCGCCGACGCAGTTTATTGACCACGTCCGCTGGAGTTGGGACTTGGTACACAGTTGCTTAGCCTGTTGGTTGACAACACCACGCACTTTATCTTTCATTCGAAATCTTTTCGCGGCTGTGTAACGATGCTGCGCGGTATGGTCGTTACGCTGGCTGCTACGATTGCTCAACACTAGGAGAGCGCCGCCGTGCAAGAACTCTTAACCTCTAAGCTCTGCCCGTTTATGCTCCTACTTTGTCTAGCCGGCCAGACGCTGCAACTTAATGCCCAAGAGCCACAGCCGCCCTATCAACCCGGCGCGGCCGGCACACAAGAGCCGCCCGCACAAAAATTGCCCGCGCCGGCCCCGGAGGGCACGCTCCCGCCACCTTACTATGACTATCCTTACGGCAGCGCGACCACGACGCGCCGCAGCCTGACGGTTGACGAAGCCGTCGCGCTCGCGCTCGCCAACGCCAGCGCCTATCAGCAGTCGCTCCTCGACGAGCAGAGCGCCAGAGAGGATATTCGTCAGGCGCGCACCGCCTTCCTGCCGCAGTTCAGTATGCCGCTCGGCTACATCGGCACGACGCCATCGCGTGTCCGTGCGCCGGGCGACCCGCTCACTTTCAGCTTCACCAGCGCGAGCGCCATCAACGAGACGACCGCATTTCTAAACGCCACCGGCCCTATCGATCTGTCGGGCCGGTTGCGCGCTTCGCTCCGCCGCAGCCGGGCACTGCTTGGCGCGGCCCGCGCCGGTACGTTAGTCGCGCGCCGCGATCTCGTACTTGCCACCGTGGACGCTTACTACGGTCTCGTGCTGGCGCGGCAGAAGCGCCGCCTCGGCGACGAGACGCTTGCGCTCGCCGAAGCTTTTGCCAATCTCGCGGAGCGGCTGCGGCAGCGTGGCGAAGGTGAGGAGGCCGATGTCTTTCGCGCCCGTTCGGCGGCGGCCGTGCGGCGCGACGAACTTGAGCAGGCGCGCTTGGCAGAGTCGGCGGCGATGAGCCTGCTGCGCGTCTTGACCGGCGTTGATTTCGTCACCCACGTCGGCGTCACGCGGCTGACGCAAGACGTGCCGACGGTCGCCGACTTCATGGGTTATACAGAAGAGTTGGTCAGAACAAGACCTGAGCTTGCACAACTGGACGCGCAGAAACAGGCGGCGCTGGCAGACGAGCGCGTCGCCCGCAGTGAACTGCTGCCGGAGTTGACCTACGGCTTGAACGCCGGCTTTGACGCGGCCGATGTGGGTCGGCTGCGCCAGTATTCCGGCGGCTCGGCCGTCATCAGCCTTAATATCCCCATCTGGAATTTCGGGGCCAGCAAAAGCCGTGCGACGCAAGCGCGCCTGCGCGCACGGTCGTTAGAGTTGCAGCGCGACAACACCTTGCAGCAACTCAGACAGGAATTCTACACGCAAAGGGCCGCCGCGCTCTCGGCCCTAGCCCGTATCAAGTTGGCCGAAACGGCCGCCAACGCGGCGCAGCAGAACCTCAACCTGATCTTCGTTCGCTACCGGCAGAACAACGCGGCCATCACCGACGTGCTTGACGCACAAGCGAACTACGCCGCCACCCGGCTCGCCTATTACCAAGCCATCACCGACTATCACACCGCGCGGGTGGGGCTTGAGGTTGACCCGACCCGCAAGCTCGCGGCGCAAGTCGCATCGCCGCCCGTCGTGGGAGCAGACGCTAAACCGTGTGCTTTAACTAAATCACAGTCCCCGGTGTTGGGCGGGCTGCGACTTGGTATGTCCCTAAATCAAGTGACCACTATCTTCCCCGGATTAGTTGTTGGTGCGGCAAGCGATCTGGGCGTCGCGCAAGCCGTTCTCAGCAAGGCGGAGTTGAGCAACCAGACTGCCAATCTGCCACTATCAGCGGATGTTGATGTGCTCAGTCTCGAATTCACCGACGGACTGTTAACCCGCATCCGCGTCAACTACCGGCCGACGAATAAGTGGGAGAGTAAGGATCAGTTTCTCTCGCTCATGGCGGCCAAGCTCAACCTGCCCGGCCCCTGGACGGCCGCGTACGATTGGCAGGATAAGGACATTCGTGTCCTTGAAGACCTGCGCGACTTCGCGCTCGAATGCGACGGCTTCCGCTTGAGCGTCGGCATCGGCCTCGAAGGGGTCGGTGTGGATCAGGTGCCGCACATTACGCTAGGGGATACGTTAGCTACTAGAGCCATCAGGCAACGCGAGGCAGACGCGCAGAAAGAGAAAGCAAAGCCATAGAAGCTGTTGGCAAAGTCCCAACTCCGTTAGGGACGGAATGTTTGTAGCTCATCGGTAGCTTCTGTCAATAAGCTACCAACATTTCTTCCCTGACGGGACTGTTCACATAGCCTCTTATCGTTTGACGCATTCACCTGCGGACGCCCCCGCTTGAGCAGGCCAAGGTTTCTGGCAACGCTCCGCTAACGAAATCGCTTATAAACGGCTGGTAAAGCATCCCACCCGATGCCACAGGCATCTATAGTTATCTCCTTGAAAGCGCAGCGGATATGCTAACTTGTGCGCGCCGGTGCTAGCTCGTACAATTAACCATACGCGGACTTTCACGGCAGCAACACGGGTTCGACTCCCCTACGGGACGCCAGACATTTAGGCCGCGCGTCGCAAGCGACGGCTCAGGGATCGCACGAGAGAGGCCGCCGCGCTCAGGTAGTTCGATGAAGCGCCACCGGCCTCTGAGTTTTTTTTCGACAGGTAGGTAAGACACATTATGTTCAGACGCGCGTTTAGCTTACTCATTATCGCTCTCGCCGGCTTATGCTTCGTTGCGCCGCCGCAGTCCCGTGCGCAAACGGCGCGCGGCAACGATGTCGTTATCGTCTTGCCGTTTGAGAATCAGTCGAGCCGGGCCGAGTTCAACTGGATCGGCGCGAGTTTCGCGGATGCGCTGACCGAGTTGCTGAACGTGCCCGGACTGGCCGTCGTCTCGACCGACGAGCGCGAATTACTTTTCCAACATCTGCGGCTGCCGCTCTCATCCGTGCCTTCGCGCGCAACGGCGATCAAGCTCGCGCAGGAGGCGAAGGCCACGCTCGTCATACTCGGCACGTATGACGTGACCATGAAGCAGGATGCGAAAGCGTTGCCGGACATACGCGGCACGGTGCGCGTCGTGCGCGTCAACGAAGGCCGGCTCGCGGGTGACGTAATGCCCGACGGGCGTTGGGGCTGGCGACCGTTTGACTTTGGCGACTCGCTGACCAATCTGCAACAGATGGAAGGCACACTCGCTTATCAAGTGCTCTATCAGCGCGACAAGGCTCTGCCCTTCTCGCTGAATAAAATCTTGGAGCAGGCGAAGAAAGTTCCGCCCCGCGCGCTGGAAAGTCTGGCCAAGGGCATCATGACCGACGACCGCGCGAAGCGCTCCAACTATTTGCAGAACGCGCTGAAGGAGTACGAGAAAGTGAACGCGGGCGCGGTCTATCCGGCCGCCGCCTTCGAGTTGGGTAATCTCTACTATCAACAGGAAGACTGGAAGAAGGCGGCGGAGTTCTACACGAAGCTGCAAAGGAAAGACCCGCACTACGCCGAGGCGAGTTTCTATGCCGCGCTCGCTTACTGGCGCATGCACGATCTGCCGAACGCACTCGGCTTGCTCGCGCCGCTCACGTCCGACGTGCCGCTCACGGGCATTTACAACAACGCGGGCGCGCTTTCTGCGCAGGCGGCGCGGGCGGAGAAAGCGCCGGCCGAGCGCGCGCGTCTGTTGAAGGACGCGCTCACGTTTCTGGAACGCGCCCGCGACACCGCGCCCGATGATCCGGCCGTGCGCTACAACTACGCCTACGCGCTCTTTCTCGCCGGCAAATTCCCCGAAGCGGCGGATCAGCTCCGCGCCATGCTCACGCTAAAGCCGCGCGACGGCGAAGCATTGTTCGTCTTCGCCAAGTCGCTTGAGCGTGCGGGGCAGACCGAATCGGCGACGAATGCCGACAACGAGGCGCGGCGTTATCTCGCGACTTATGCGAAGGCGCAGACCGAGTGGCAGAAGACACAGACGCTCGCGGAAGTGCCTCTGCGTCTGAACGAGAAATTTGATCGCCCTGATTACATCGCGGTGGTGACGCCGGCCGGCGGCGGCGACACGCCGGCCGACACGACCGTGCAGGATTTGCTCGCCAAATCTAAAGAGCTTTATCAGGCGGGCAACGACGACGACGCCCTGTCCCAACTGAATCGCACGCTGATGGTCGAGCCGATGAACGCCGAAGCGCACCTGATGATCGGGCGCATCTACCTGCGCCGCGGCGACCTCCAGCGCGCCGTCGCCACGCTGAAGACCGCGCTCTTCTGGTCGGAGCAGAAACTCATAGACGCGCACATACTCTTGGGCCGCATCTTCCTTGAGAAGGGCGACCGCGCACAGGCGCTGACGCACTCGCGCGCCGCCCTGCAACTCGACCCCAATAATCAAGAAGCCATCGCCCTGCAACGACAAGTTGACATGGGCGCAAAATAATAAGGATGAGGGATGAAGGATGAATAAGCAGTTGTTCTTTTCATCCCTCATCCCTCATCCTTCATCCCTAGCGTTTGTCGTATGCTCTCGCCAGTAGTGACCGTCCCGCTCATTCTCGTCGGCGCGTTGTTGCTGTCTGCGCTGGTATTTGTAATGGCGTTGTCGCGCCACAAGAAGGGTGCGAGCGGCGTGCTTGATCTAACGGGTCGGGTCGGGTCGGTCGTCGAGGCGTTGCGGCCAGAGGGCGCGGTGCTGGTGAATGGCGAGTTGTGGCGTGCGCGCTCGGCGGCCGGCGATGAGATCATGCGCGGGCGCGTGCGCGTCGTCGGTGCGCGTGGGGTCTTGCTGGAAGTCGAAGCTGTAAATTAAGCGCGGGCGAAGCCGGTCAACCTTCTCTCATGCCTACCATGTCGCAGGACGAAGCAGACCACGTGCGCTACTCGGCGCTCGAAGAGTTTCGCCGCGACGAGCGCCGACCGGCGGTCATCCTGCTGCTCATGCTGCTCATCGCGGCGGTCTTCTTCGCATTCGGCATCATGGTCGGCCGTTGGACACACGCAGCTGATCACCCACACACCGGGAACGCACAACCCACCGCGACGGTCGTATCGGCCAATCGATTCGGCGCTCATTTCCAGAAATCATTTTCCTGTGGCACGCAGAGTGCTTTAAGTGTCAGCGGCAAGCACGGAGGAAGTTAAACCGTGACCCCGCCGCCATCACTTCTCTGAGCGTGGCCTGCCGCTACGCCAGCCGCCCGCCGAGCGACCCTACTTTAAACACATCTTACAGGAACCCGGTGACCTTCCGGGTTCTCCCGCTTTTTGGGGCCTTATTTATTAACTAACCGGCTAAGACAGATGCTGCGCACGCACAGCGCCGTATCATACGCTCGTTATTTAATCGCGCGGTCAGACCGACCAATGCAGTCAAGGTGACAATTATTGTCGCGCGACAGGTGACATTTTTCGCGCTTCCTGCCCGAAATCGTCTAACGCAACGACGCATTTTGGTGCGCGACTCTCATCGCGCGAAAAATATTTTCTGCGGCAAACGACCGCACCGCGTCGCGTTTGTCCGCAGCGCGATGACGCACTCGCGCGGACTCTGTTAAACTCCGCCTCGTGCAGGACCGAGTAGTGCCACTCGCCGCGCCCGCAGTGCGCAGACGCACGCGGCTTCTCGCGCTCGCGCGCACTGCCACGCCGACGCGCATCGAATTCGCGGCCGCCGTTTTGTCGGCTTTGCTGCTCGTCCTCGCCTTTCCGGATTTCAATCTATGGCCTCTCGCGTGGGTGGGTCTCGCGCCGCTGCTCTTGGGCATCGCGCGCCGCCCACGCGCGCCGCAGAGTTTCCTACTTGGCTGGACGACAGGCACACTTTTCTTCTACGCCTCGTGCTGGTGGCTCACGCACTCAATGATCCACTACGGCGGACTCCCCGCCGCGCTCGCCTTTTCGCTGCTCGTACCGGGTGCGTTGATCCTAGGATTATTCCCTGCGCTGTTCGCTACCGCGCTCGCGCGGCTGTGCGCGCGTTGGGGCACACGCGCGTTGTTCATCGCGCCGCCCCTTTGGGTCACGCTCGAATGGGCGCGGCTCGACGTGACCGGCCAATTGTGGAATGCCATCGGCTACTCGCAGGCCTATCATCCCGCGCTCATACAGACCGCGCGTTGGGGCAGCGTCTATGCCGTCGGCTTTCTACTTGTGACCACGAACGCCGCGCTCGCTTACGCGCTCGTGCGCCGCAGCGCGCGGGCCGCGTTGACCGCGTTGCTGGTCTGTTTCTTCGTCGCGCTCACCATTGCCTGCTCGTACTTCACCGAGCCGCTTAGTCCCCACGGAGAGATGGTTGAGCCGAGCGCGTTAGTCGTGGCCGTCCAACCGAATGTCGCGGTGGACTTCGACCGCACGCCGGAAGAGACCGCCACGCTCATCGCGCGGCATCTTTCATTAAGCGCCGCTGCCTTACGTGAACGTGATGAGGAACAACAACACGCGTTCGCCGACAGACAAGCGGCAGATCAAGACCTAACCGGCCTCCGCGCGTCGCAGGCTTTGCCGCGCGTCGTCATCTGGCCCGAGTCGCCGATGAATTTCTCCTACGCGCGCGACACGGAGTTCCGCGCGCTCGTCAGCGAGTTCGCGCAAACACACCGCACGGCCGTGCTGTTCAATTCGCTTGAGCCTGCGCCGGCCGGCGGCGCATATAACTCGGCCGTATTGATAGACGAACGGGGCCGGCTCGCGGCGCAATATGATAAGATTCGCCTGCTGCCGTTTGGCGAGTATGTGCCGTTGCCGCGTTGGTTTCCCGGCGCGTGGCTCTTGAGCGGCATGGTCGGCGATTTCACGCCGGGCACGAAGTACTCGTTGATTCCTGTGGGCACAGCGCGCGGCGGCGTGTTCATCTGTTTCGAGTCGGCGTTCCCGTCCATCGCGCGCACGTTCGCGCAAGAAGGCGCGGACGTGCTGATCAATATCTCGAACGACGGCTATTTGGGGCGCACACCGGTCTTGCGCCAGCACTTGGCGAACGCCGTCTTTCGCGCCGTCGAAAATCAGCGTCCCGTTCTACGCGTGACGAACACCGGCATCAGCGCGCTAATCACGCCGCGCGGCGAATTGCTTGATGCGACGAACAGCTTTGAGCCGGCCGTGCGCACGTGGACGGTGACACACGCAGTTGATGGTCAGACATTTTATACACAGCACGGCGATCTATTCGTTGCGCTCTGCGCCACGTTCGCTGGATTGTCTTTGCTACTAATCTTCAAAGGCAAACGACAATTGAAGAATCAATGAATCGCAACTCCATCGGTACGAAGATACTTTTTTACGCCAGTACCGGCTCGCTAGTTATAGGTACGCTAGCGATCTCCGTGACGTTATTCGGGGCCGCACTTTATTACTTCGATCTAAACGAAGGCTGGGTAACTTGGGCTGGTTTCTTTGCCTTACTTTGCATGGCAGCTCTGCGATTTACGCGGCGCAAGCCACTCAAATAACATTATTTTCACTTGACCACTGATAGCGAGGGTACAAATGATCGAGACTTTATCAGCCCTAGAGTTGCGCGCAAGTTATGACGACCTGCGCACGCGCGTCGAGCAACTCGGGAGGTTTCTTTGATGTCGCGGCGCAGCAAGCAGAGTTAACGCGCATTGAAACGCAAGCGTCCGCGCCCGATTTCTGGCAGGATCAAGAGGCGGCGCAGCAGTTGTTACAGCAACGCAGCCGCGTGGAGAAAGTTGTCAATCGCCACCGGCAGTTCGAGTCCGAGATCGCGGACGCGGGTGTACTCTTTGAATTCGCGGAAGAAGACGCAGCGAGTCTGGGCGAGTTGCGTGCATTGCTCGCGCGTCTTGAGCAAGAGATCGGCGCGGCCGAGACAGAGATGCTGCTCTCCGGCGACAACGATGCGTTGCCTGCCATCTGCACGATCCATCCCGGCGCGGGCGGCACTGAGTCGCAGGATTGGGCCGAGATGCTCTTGCGTCTCTATCTGAAATGGGCCGAGCGGCGCGGCTTCAAGACCGAGGTGCTGGATTATCAACCCGGCGAAGAGGCCGGTCTCAAGAGCGTCACGTTTCGCGTCGAGGGCGAATATGCTTACGGTCTCTTGACGGCCGAAGCGGGCGTCCACCGGTTGGTGCGCATCTCGCCATTCGATCAGGCGGCGCGCAGGCATACGTCGTTCGCTTCGCTCTTCGTCTATCCGGAGATCGACGAGAACATCGAGGTCGAGATCAACGACAAGGATTTGCGCGTGGACACCTATCGCGCGACCGGCGCGGGCGGACAGCACATCAACACGACCGACTCGGCCGTGCGCATCACACATTTGCCCACGAACATCGTCGTCCAATGTCAGAATCAACGCTCGCAGCATCAGAATCGCGCCGTCGCCATGCAAGTCTTGCGTGCGCGTCTCTACGAACTTGAGTTGGAAAAGCGTCGCGCCGAAACCAGCGCCCTCGCAGCCAACAAGGCCGACATTTCCTTCGGCTCGCAGATCAGAAACTACGTACTTGCGCCCTACCGGCTGGTCAAAGACGCGCGCACCAAGCTTGAGCGCGGCGACGTAGACGCGGTGCTGGCCGGCGACATAGATGATTTTATCAAGGCTTATCTGCTCGCGCGGCGGGCAGCGTAAGGTTAGATGAAACTGATTCGTTTCCCTGACTGAAGGACAGTTTTCATGGCCATCACACAGGCAGACACGCGAACGAAGCCGCTCGCCCCGCGCAACACGCGGCTCAACGAGATCGTCGCCATCGCGCTCTTCGCGTTGGGCGCGCTCCTGCTGTTATGCCTCGTCTTTTTCTATCCGAACGATAACTCATGGAACTCGGTCGGCGCGGGCGCAACGCACAATCTGGTCGGGCCGGCCGGCGCTTACGTCGCGGACGCACTGCTGCAAACGTTCGGCCTCGCGGCTTATCTGCTGCCCTTACTATTGTTCGCGCTCGCGTGGCGACGTTTTCGCACGCGCCGTTTGCACGCGCCGCTGCAACGCATCGTCGGTCTCGTCACCATTCTGTTAGCCGCTGCCGCGCTGCTCGCGCTGTTCAGTCTCCCGCTGCTTTTCGATGGCCGCGTGCGCGCAGGCGGCATGATGGGCACGCTGATCGCGGGCACACTCGCGAGCGCTTTGAATACCGTGGGCGCGGCGATTCTGTTGAGCGCTATCGCGGCGACCGGTTTGTTGTTAGCGACCAACTTCTCATTCGCCCGCGCCTACGAGCGCATCGCCGCTTCGTTCGGCGACCGCTTCGCCATCTTCCGCACTGTGCCGGAGCGTTTCCACGCCTGGCGCGCACAACGTAACGCCCTCGCTGAGCAACGCGCAGAACAACGCCGCGTCGTCGTTGAGAAACGCGAAGCGGCCCGCGCAAGCGTACAACCCGAGCGCGATCAAACGCTCGCCGGTCGCGTCGAAGACTTCATGCGCGAGACCGAGCCAGCGCAAGCCGCGCCCGCGTCGTCGGCCATTCTCCGCGCGGCAACGGTTGCCGCAGAGACTACGCCGCAATCCGTCGTGCGCCGCGACGAAACGGCGTCTGCTCCAGCCACGCCGCTGCAATCAGCACCGAGTGAACAAGCGGAAGCAGCACTGAACGGGCGCGCGGACGCACACGCAGCAACAGACAGCATAGCGCCGACAAACGGTGTACCGGTGAACGGCGCAGCGACGCGCGCTATGCGCCGCACGGCCGCAGCCGAAACGACGAACGAAGAATTGGCCGAGCAAACGGCGGCGGAGATTGAGCAGATGGTGGCCACGGCGTCGGTCGTGCGCACGGAGATCGTGGACGGTAACGCGCACGCCGGGCGCACCGACAAGGCCACGCGGGCCGCTTTGCGCGCCGAGCAACATGCGGCCGCGATGAGCAGCTATCAGTTACCGCCGGTCGAATTTTTGAACGCCGCGCCACCGCGCCACGAACAGGCGGATGAAGAGTTGCGCAGCCTCGCCACGCGCGTCGCCGAGAAGTGCAAGGAGTTCAACGTCACCGGCAAGATCGAGTACATCTGCCCCGGCCCCGTCGTGACGACCTACGAGTTCAAGCCTGATCCCGGCGTCAAGTATTCGCGCGTCACAGGTCTCGTGGACGATCTCTGTCTCGCGCTCAAGGCCGAATCGATCCGCATTGATCGCGTGCCCGGCAAGGCGCACGTCGGCATCGAAGTGCCGAACCAGCGGCGCGACAATATTATGCTGCGTGAGGTCGTCGAGTCGCGCCACTTCCAGGAGTCGCCCTCGAAGCTCACGCTTGCGCTCGGCAAGACAATTGACGGCTTGAACTACGTCGCCGATCTCGCGCGCATGCCACATCTCTTGATCGCAGGCGCGACCGGCACGGGCAAGTCCGTCTGTCTCAACTCGCTCGTCGTCTCGATCATCTACAAGGCGCGCCCTGATGAAGTGAAGTTCATCATGATCGATCCGAAGCGTTTGGAGTTGGGTCTCTACGCCGACATCCCGCATCTGGCCACGCCGATCATCACCGAGCCGAAGCGCGCCTCTTACGCACTGAAGTGGGCGGTAGGCGAGATGGAGCGGCGTTACAAACAACTCGCGCAGTGGGGCGTGCGCAACATTGACGGCTACAATCAGGAAGGCGCGCGGCGCAATCTGGTCGAAGACTACGACGACGCGGGGCAGCCGTGGCCGACACTGCCCTATCTCGTCATCATCATTGACGAGTTGGCCGATCTGATGATGGTCTCCGGCCACGAAGTCGAAGAAGCAATCACGCGCCTCGCGCAGATGGCCCGCGCCGTCGGCATACATCTCGTGCTGGCCACGCAGCGCCCGTCAGTTGATGTCATCACGGGTCTGATCAAAGCGAACTTCCCTTCGCGCATCGCCTTCCGCGTCTCGTCGAAAGTTGATTCGCGCACGATCATTGACGCGAATGGCGCGGAGCAACTGTTGGGTCGCGGCGACATGTTATTTTTGCCACCCGGCACATCGCGCCTCGTGCGCGTGCATGGTGCGTATCTGGACGAGTCGGAGATCGGCCGCATCGTCAAGCACGTCAAAGAGCAGGGGCAACCGCTCTACGACGAAACGATTACGCTCTCGGAAGAGGAAGCGACGGGCGCGGAGGCTGGCGGCGGTGAGCGCGACGAGTTGTTCGAGCAAGCGCTGCGTATCTGCATCGAGATGAAACGCGCGTCAACGTCCGTGCTGCAACGCCGCCTGCGCATCGGCTACGGCCGGGCTGCGGCTATCCTCGATGCGATGGAGCGTGAAGGCTTCATCGGCCCCGCCGACGGCGCACGCCCGCGCCAAATTCTGGGACGCGCTCATGAGTCAGTCGCGCATTGGGAAGAGCAGGAACAGGATGAAGGATGAAGAGTTTGGCCGTTGCTTTTACGGTGCAACTTTGCGGTTGCTGCTAATTTTGCATAGCTGGCTACAAACTGTTGAGTGTTGAATATTGACAACGGATGGTCTTGAAAAACTTTTCCACAGCTGCTGTGGAAAAGCCTGTGGAAAACTTGCCTTTTGGCGTTACAAGTTTCTGAATAATTTAGACTTCTAGCATTTTGCACACGTGCGCGGCAAAACATCTGAAACTCTTTCCAAGTCGTGGCCGGTTGGCGGTTTAAGTGCTGCGCGCTACCGTGCGGGTGGATTGTTGCTCGTCGCATTCTGCTACGCGCTCGCGGGCGCGAGCGTCTCATGCGTCAGGTTGCCCCGCCATGCACAAGCGGTGGCGAGTTCGCTCAACGTAGATGAGCGAGTTGTCGCGCCGCGCGTCAACATCAACACAGCAACGCGCGCCGAGCTTGAGCCGCTACCGGGCATCGGCGCAGGGCTGGCCGCGCGCATCATCGCACACCGCACACGCTACGGCCCGTTCCGCCGCGCCGAACAACTGCTCATCGTACCCGGCATCAGCGAACGCCGCTTCGCCCAACTCCGCCCGCTCATCAAAACGGAATAAGCAGAACTTTCACCCTGCTATCTTTTGTTATCTACCGTAATCGTCGCTGAGGCGAATGATGTCGTCCTCGCCGAGATAGTCGCCGCGTTGAATTTCGATGAAGACGAGGCGGTCGGGGCCGGGGTTGGCGACGCGGTGCAGCCCGCCGATGGCGATGTCAACGGTTTCGCCCACGCGCACCGTGCGCTCCGCGCCATCGAGCGTGACGAGGGCTGTGCCTGCGACGATCATCCAATGCTCTGCGCGCCGCGTGTGCTTCTGATAACTCAGACGCTTGCCTGCCAGCACTTCAATGCGCTTGACCTTGTAGCCCGCGCCTTCGTCCAACACCGTGAACGACCCCCACGGGCGCGCATCATAGCGCGGCGAGGTGTCTTTCGTTTCTTTCTCTGATAGCACTAATGACCTCACTCCGTTTGCCCGCAAGCTGTGACGCGAACACGCCTCCAGCAATATAACGGGCCGGCGCGCTTCATTCAATCACGCGCGGCGCATCAATCCTGTGCGTAGGTCTCGACGCGCAGGTCGCGGCCGTCGGTGCTGACGGTGATTGTGCCGCGCCGGCCCGTGACTAATACCTGCGCGCCGATTGCCTGCCAACGAGAGACGACCGCCGGATCGGGATGACCGAACGGCGATGTGCGCCCGACTGAGATGACCGCCACTGCCGGCCGCGTCGCTTGCACAAACGGCGCGGTCGAAGAGGTGCGGCTGCCGTGATGCGCGACCTTCAGCACGTCGCAACGTAGATCAGTGTGCGCCCGTAACAGTTCCGCCTCGGCGTGGCTTTCCATATCGCCGGTCAGCAGGATGGTGCGCTCTTTGAAACGCAGGCGCAGCACGAGCGAATCGTCGTTGCCCGAAGTCGCTGACGTGCTCGCGTCCGTGGGCGGCCACAGCACGTCCGCCGTGAGCGCGCCGAAGCGCAGTTGCGCGCCGCGTTCGAGCAGAAAAACGGGCACGCCCGCCTGTTGCAGCGTCGCGGACAGATGCGCGTACTCCGCCACCCGCGCAGGGGCGCGTGCGACAAACGCGGCGCGCACGGCGAAGTTGCGCGCCACGTCGTTCAACCCGTCTATGTGATCCGCGTGCGCGTGCGTCGCCAATATGTAGTCCACGTGATCGAGACCGCGCCACCACAGATACTCCGACACCACCGCGTCGCCGATGCTCCGTGCATCGCGCGTGAACTTCTCCGGCGCAACATCATCCGGCGGCGCTGCTGCGCTGTCGTCGTCACGCTCCGCTGCTACCGGAGTAACACGCGCGATTTGCTCTGCGGTATCGTCTGCGTCTGTCGCTACGGGCCGCGCGTCTGTCAACGGCCGCCGCTGTTGGCCGAAGGTGGGCCGCCCGCCGCCGTCAATCAGCCACGTCGTCCCATCGGGTAGCGTGATAAGCGCGGCGTCGCCTTGCCCGACATCGAGAAAGTCTATGCGCAAGCGCCCGTCGGGTCGCGCCGCGCTGAACGGATGTGCAACCACGAGCCAGAGCAGCGCGCCAAACATGAGACCGACGAGCATGAGCGTGCGCGTGCGCGGCCGTTTAGTTAGCGACCTTTTGCGCGGCGACGTGTGCTGTTCTTCTGTTGTCGTATTTATCGGAGTTGCATCTTCAAGCGCAGGCGGCGCGAGCGGTCGCCAACGCGCGAACGTGATGAGCAAGGTGATCAGCAATAGATAGTAGAGCGCATAGACGCTGGCGGCCGCGCCGTGATACGCGGGCAGGCGCAAACTGGCGAGGTGCGCGCGGGCAAACGGGTCGACGCTGTGTGTCATTAGCCAGTTGATGCGCTCGCCCAACCAGACGAGCGGCAGCGCGAGTTTCATGCTCAGACACGACAGCGCGAGCGCGACGAGCGTCACGATGCCCAACATCGCCATCAACGCGCCGACGAAGATATTGAGCAAGAGCGCGGCCGTGCTGACGCGATGAAAGTAGATGACGAGCAGCGGGAACAGACTGAATTGCACGCTCACGGAGATGACGACGGCTGCGCACGCGTAACGCAGCACGACTTGCACGCGCCAGCGTTCGAGCCGCACGGCCGCAGGACTTTTGAACAGACGGTAGCTGTAAATCGTGCGCGCCAACTCGCGTCGCCACACGCGCTCGCGCCAGTAGAGCGTCTCACCGATGCTGCGAAACCAGTACGGGCACGCGGGCGGATACGGCGTCGCGCGCGTCGGTCGCCACGCGCCGACCGCTTGCAGTTGTGCGAGCAGCGGCCAAGCGAGCGCAATGATGCCCAGCACGGACATGAAGGTGAGTTGAAACGACGGATCGAACAGATCGCCGGGTTGCCAGATGAGCAGCGCGAGCGCGACGCCGCCGAGCGCGTTGAACGATGTCGCGCGCCGGCCCAAGAGCGGCGCGAGCGCGACGAGCGTGAACATCAATGCCGCGCGCACAACCGACGCCTCCGCGCCGACCGCCAACGTGTAAGCCCACAGCAACATGACCGTCGCGGCGAACTGCCACGCGCGCCGCTTCGTCACCAGCCGCAACAGCAGAAACGCAAGCCAGCCGATAAAGCTAATGTGTAGCCCACTGATCACCAGCACGTGGAACGTGCCGCCCGTGCGAAAACGCTCGGCCGTGTCGCGCGTCAAACCGTAGCGGTTGCCCAACAGCGCCGCTTGCAACACCCCGGCCGTCTGCGGCGCAAACAGTTGCGTCATGCGCGCACGCATCCATTCGCGCCAATCGTCCAACCAGACGAGTGGTAACAGCACGCGCACGTCGTCCAGCCGCTCGATGAGCAGCGCGCTCTTGAGCGCGCCCGCCGCATCGAAGCCGCGTCGCTCCAGAAATTCCGTCAACGAATTCGCGCCCGGATTACGAAACTCAGCCGCGCGCTCAAGCGCCACCAACACACGCAGGCGCGCACCGCGTCGCAACTCCAACGCCGCATACGCGGACTGCGTCGTCCGGTCGCGCGCAGACGCGAACAATTGCACTGTGCCCGTCGCCCGCGCCTCATTCGTCTTGTACCTGATCTGCTCGACCCGCAACGCGAGATAAAAACCGTCCGGCGCAACTTCCGGCGCACGTGTCAGCACGCCCGTCACCTCGACCGGCTCGCCCGACTCGATCCAACCTACGTCGTAAAAATAACGCAAGCGATCTGTGCCGCTGTTCCGTTGCTCAATGATGGCCAGCGACGCACCGGCGCAGACGAACGCGATATGTAGGAGCAATGTGGCGGCCGTGAATTTCTGTTGATAGCAGGCGAGCAGCGTGAGCGCGATACACAGCGCGCCACAGGCGAGCGGCCAACGCAACAACGACTGGGTGGTGTTGACGTGTGTCAGCAATATGCCGAGGGCGAAGGCGAACGCCGTCTGCGCCAACGGGTGCGGGCTAAAAAACGGTTGGTGAAGAACCGCGCGCATGAACAAGTCCGGCGCTGCAAGGAAACGCCCGAAGAGAGTTAAGATTGTAGGCGCTAGGGTTTATCGCAGCGCAAGCAACAGAGCGGCAGAGCTTAGCCACTAACGCACACGAACCAATACGAAGCAAATAATAATTTTCGTGTCGGTTCGTGTGCGTTAGTGGCTAAATGTTTTTTGCTCTCCGGGCCATGCTGATGCGCTGCGATTTAGTTTCCGCGCGCACGCGCGGCGGCCGGATCAGAGGAACTCGATCTTCAGGATCGGATGCAGCTCGATCCCGTTCAAGAGCGAGACGCCCGTCTGCCCGTGGACTTTGTCGAAGAAACCAACGCCGGTGATGCGCGCTCGCGTCGGCTTGACCTTGGTCTGGAAGGTGGGCGACTCAAGCGCCTGCCCTGCCTTGGGCGTGGTGAACGATTCGGTCGTGGCGGGTGCGGCGAGCGCCATCGGTTGCATGGCCTCCGGCAACGACTCGCGCGGGACGAGCGTGCCGTCGAGTTGCACGAAATCGGCCGGCGCGAGCGGGCTGATCAGTTTCTTGTCAATCGCCTGCCGCGCCGTCTTCATGTTAGCCAGCCACGGGCTTGCGCCGACGAACAGTTTCGTGGGCGTGGGCGCTTCGCCGATCATCATCTTTCCGCTCGCCCCCTGTAGCACCAGATGATAATCACCATCTCCCTCTTGTTTGAGCGCGATGATGTCAACCTCGATCACGAAGACCGTCTTCTCCACGACGCCCAGCCGCCGGTCGTGAAACTGATGATCGAAGTTCGTCGTCGCCGGGCGCATGCCGACGGGGCGACCCATGCGAATCAACTCTTCCACCGTCGCCTCGACGATGCCGACGCCCAGACTCTGACCCTCAATTACGTTCTTGCCGACCTGCGCCACGTGCTGGTCTGTGCCCGTCTTGACGGGCCAACGTTCGACGCCCGGCTTGGTCGCCATCACAAGCAGTGGTGCCATATCCTCTTGAGGCGCGCCCGCCAACCCTTCTGCCATCGCCGCAGCTTTGATCTTGGCCGCGACGGCCGCGCTCACCTTCGGCAACGCGTTGACATCCTTAAACGCAGCCCCGACATCAGGCACGGGTCCGGGCACTACGACTGTGCCCGTACCGCCATCACCGCCACCCGTGACTACGCCACCGCCGCCGCCAACGACGGGGCCACCTCCACCGCTGACCACGCCCGTGTCCGCGGCCCGCCCGAAGACCACGAAGCGCGGCGTCGCATCACGGTTCGTGCCGTCGCCCGGCCCCTTCATCGTGAAGCCGGTGGCGGCGAACAACTTCTGATTCGGAAAGACGCGGCGCACGGTGAGATAGTCGCCCCATTCGCCGTTGCCCGCCGGATCACTCGGCCCACGGTCGCCCTGTGCGACGATCACGTCCTTGCGTGTGCCCGTCAGGATGCCGACGACGTGCGACGGCATGCGCGGCCCGCCGCCGAGCATGTAGGACACACCGACCTCGTTGTTCTCGTTCGTGGACAGCGCCCCGTAGGCCGTGGCGGACTGCGAGTCGAAGAGGTTGATGTTGTCGATCAGCGTCAGATTCGTCGCGTCTATGCGGGCGATCTGGATGAAAGGATTCGGCCGGTGATTCGAGTCGCGATCAACTGACCACGCGAACCACAATTCATTCCTGGCGAACGTTGCACCCGTCAGCCGCGGGTCGGCGCGATCCAACCAACGCCGACCGTCGGGCGTGCGCGACAGATAACCGTTGCCGCCGAGCCAACGCGCGACGCCCACTGACTTCGGGACGGGCGTCGTCTGGCCTTCTTTCCAAGAGAACACGGCCAGCGTGCTGGTGTCCTGATGCGCGGCGAAGTAGGCGGTCGTGCCGCAGTTTTGCGCCACGCGAAAACTTTGCAACTCCATCGAGACGAACGGCTGCGCGACCACTTGGCCGCTCTGTATGCCGGCGAATGGGATGCGGATGACGGCCGAGCCGAATTGATTGTTGCCGGGGCCGAAGATGTTCGTCGTCACGTACAGGCTGTTCGCGCCCACGGCCATGTCGGGGAAATCCAGAAACGCGCCGGGGACTTTCAAACTCTTCGTCGTGATGTCGAACAAGCGCCACTTGCCTTGCACCACATCGGCGGTCTTGGCGAAGGCCAGCCGCTGTATGTTGTCGCCGGTGTCGGGGCCGTACTGTAACAACCAGACGAACATGTCGAGTTGGCTGATGTAATGCACCACCTGATCGCAACAGAAGCGCGAAGTCGGCGAAGGATCGGGGAAGGCTCTGGCCGGGTCAATGAACCGGAACGTCTTGCCGGCATCCGCCGACACGGCGGCGTACCAGTTGCCGGTGTAGAGCACAACGCTGCCGTTCATCGCCACGCTCGGCTCGCCGACATTCGAGGCCGTCTGTTGCTGCGCGGCTTTGGTCAACTCGGTGTTCGTGAGCAGCGTCAGTTCATCGGTGGCCGCCATCGGCACGGCCATGGCGAGCGGGCGCAAGAAAGCTTCATTGCTCTGGCTGTGAAACTCGCGCTCCATGCCTTCGCGCACGCGCGGCAATAAGTGACGTGGATGAATTTTCTTTGGCTTGACGAACGTGGGCGGCTGCGCCAGATGTTTAACTGCAACCATCCGGCTGGCCGGCATGTGCAAGCGCACGGCCTTGAGCACGATGGAAGTTTGCTTCGCGGCGGCTTTCTTTATGGGCTTGTACTTCGCGGCAGTCTTTGCGGGCATGGGAATTCTCCTTTAGGGGCAAGTAAGGGGCCGACCGCCGTCGTCTGTCTACGGTGGATACGGGCGGGCGTTTCGGCCTAGTCGTCGTCTGTGTCTGCGGCCGGCGCAGCAGGCACAAGCGGCATGGGACGGCGAGGGTGTATGCGCTTATCTGCCGGAGGCTTGGGCGGCGCGTCTTCAGGGAACAGCACTACCTCGCCCAACGATGGCAGAGGAACTTCGTCCGGCGGCGCTGTCTTCCCCGCGCCATTCTTCTTCCCGGCGTGCTGCTTTTGGTCTGGCATACGTGAGAACCTTTGTGAGCGACCTTTACGCTACGCACTATACGCCTGTTGCTATGGCAATACAAAGATTTTACTGAGCAATCTCTCTCACTGCTTAACGAGGCTTGACCTAGATGGCTGCGGTACTCGTAAGTTGTGCGACGGTTTCGACGTGATGCGTCTGCGGGAACATGTCGAACGCGGCGAGGGAGTTGAGCGCGTAGCCGCCGTCAAGCAAGCTCCGCAGGTCGCGCGCGAGCGTGGCTGGATCGCAGGAGACGTAGGCGATGCGTTGCGGGCGCAAGGCGAGGATGCCGCGGATCGCTTCAGGCTCTGCGCCGGCGCGCGGCGGATCGAGCAGGACGAGCGCGACGGGCGCGTGTTGGGCGGCGTGGCGTGTGAGCCACTGGCCGACGAGCGCGGAATGGACGCGGGCATTGGCGAGTTGCGCGTCCGCAAGGTTGCGGCGGGCGTAGGCGCAGGCGCGCGGGTTCGCTTCGATGGCAGTGACGTGCGTGAAGCGGCGCGCGAGCGGCAAGGTGAATAGACCGACGCCGCAGTAGAGATCAACGGCGGTCGGGCCGTGCGCGTCGCCGAGCGCGTGGTTGACGAGCGGCGCGAGTAGCGCATGGTTGATCTGAAAAAAACAGTCGGCGTCGAAGTGATAGCGCTCGCCCGCGATGATGCGCACGCGCTCTTGTTTGTCCGCTTCGTCAACCGGCGGCGTGAGCGAGACGCCGTCGTCGCCCGCGACGGCTTGAAACTCGTTCGCGTCGGGCGGCAACGTGGCCGCGGACATGCGCGTGCGCAGGCGTGTGAGCGTCGTTTGCACTTCAGGCAAGACGACCGGGCACGCAGCTACGTCGCAGACGCGATGCGAGGCGAGTTCGTAATAGCCGAAGCGTTGCTGCGCCGCATCGTGTTGCCAGCGTGCGCGCGAGCGGTAATGCCAAGCGTCGGGCGCGGGCGTGATGGCGATCTCGGCGGGTGGATCGAGGCGGGCGATGCGGCGCAGACAGTCGCGGATGATCTCGACCTTCGCGGCGAGTTGCGCTGCGTAGGTCAACTGTTGGAAGTCGCAACCGCCGCAGCGGCCGAAGTAGGGACACGGCGGCTCGATGCGCGCGGGGCCGGGCGTGAGAATTTCGACGAGCGCGGCGAACGCGACTGCGCCGCGCACGCGCTCGACGCGGACGCGCAGTTTGTCGCTGGGCGCGGCCAGCGTGACGAACAACGTACGCCCGTGCGCATGCGCCAGTCCCGCGCCGCCCGGCACGAGTCGCTCGATCTCGACTTCCAGCACATCGCCGACGCGAAGGGGTGGGCGCGCTTGCTTGCTCATCAGTTCAGAGATAGAAGAGGCTGAGGCGCGGCACGCCGCAGTCTTCGCGTAATTGTTTCGCTAACAGATTGTCGCGCGTCTGCTCGTAAGTCGCGCGATCCATGCGTGCGCGATAGGAGCGCAACTGTTCTTCGGCAGCGGCGCGGCGCACGGCGACCTGCGCTGCCGGCATGTGTGCGCGCACGGCGTGATCAAGTAGGTTCTCAAGATCGGTTAGCGCACCCTCCAACTGTTCCGCGTTGGGGCGCGGGCTGCGCGCGAAGTCTGCTTCAAGTTCCGTGAGCCGCGTGGTGGCGCGGGCCAGAGTTTCGCACAACTCGTCGTCGTTCGTCTGGCGGCGTGTCGCGTGCGCTGCTGCGAGTTGCGCACGACACGCCGCCAGATGCGCGCTGATCGCGGCGCGCGGGAACGGCAGCCCGGCGTTCTCGTCTGGCTGGCTCGGCGCTGCGGACTGTGCGCCATGCTCATCGCTCGCACCGTTTCCCTCTATCGCGACGTGCGCGCCCTGTTGTCGCTCCCGCCACTCGGCGAACTGCGCTTCGACTTCCTCCTGACAATAGAGCAGCGATTTAACGCTGCGCCGGCGCGGCTTCGCCGCGAACGAGTCGAACGCTTGCTCGACGCCGCGCAACGCCACGTGCAACGGCACGCCCTGCTGTTTCCAACTCTCGATTAACGCCCAGTCCAACGGACTCAACAACAAATGCCGCCCGCGCCGGCGGATGAACGTGTCTTCGATCTCAGTGAAGTAGTTAAAGTAGTTCAAGGTGGTGAATAGTAGGCGGTAGGCGATAAGAACGTCTGTGTCTTAACTGCTTACTGCCATCTGCCTACTGCCTACTTCTTCCCTCATGTTCAGTGCTTCTTCGATTGCGTCCGCGGCGGCGCGTGCGCCGTTTTCGCGTTGCACGATCTGGCCGACCTCGGTCGCTCGTGCCGCGTAGCTCGGCTCGCTCAATAGTTTTTCGAGTTCTCTAGTCGCGTTCGCTGCATTGTACTTCGGGCGCGGCAGCACGCGCGCCGTACCGATGCGGGCGACGCGCGCGGCGTTGTCGAACTGATCGTGCGCGTGCGGCACGACGAGCGCGGGGCGACCGGCGCGCAACGCCTGCCCCGTCGTACCGACGCCGCCTTGATGCACTGTGCAACAACCGCGCGGCAACACTTCGCTGTAAGGCGCGTACTCAAAGGCGGCGACGCCTGCGGGCAACGGCTCGGCGGGCATGTTGCGCGCATAGCCGATGAGCAACAGCGCGCGACGACCCAATGCACGCGCGGCGGTGATGGAATCGCGGTAAAAATCTCTGGCGACAAAGATGGCCGACGAGCCCAGCGTGAAGATGATCGGCGGCGGGCCGGCGTCGAGGAATCGCAGTAACTCGTGCGGCGTCGCTTGTTCGCCGAAATAATCGCGACGGTCGTAAAACGAAAAGCCGGTGACGCGCGTGTTGGCGGGCCAATCGGCTTGCGGCTCGCCTAGCACGCGCGAGAACAAGGCTAGCACCATCGTCGGCGAGTGCTGTCCGGCGAAGAGCGGCGACTCGCCGCGTGGCAGCCCCAAGTCAGCGCGTAAGTCATAGACCGGCGCGATCAACTTCTCTATGCGCGGCTGCGCCAAGCGCAGAAAGATGCGGCTGAAGAGAGGATGAAGCGTCAGCAACTTGTGCAGCGCGGGCAGCGGCGCAGGCACAGGCGGATCGTAAACGGAAAAGAAAGAGATCGGCGCGAGCACGCTGGAGACCCAACGCAGTTTGCGTTTCTGCGCGATGAGCGGGCCGACGAGCGGCAACGGGTGCGTGAATAGCAGATCAGCGTCCGCTGCTGCCGCGTCGAGGTCTGTGTAGATGTCGCGAATGTGCGGCATGAGTATCTGCTTGAAGATGTTCTCCGAACCGTCGCGTTGGCCCATCAGTTGGCCGACGAGGTTGGCGATCTCGTCCGTCTGCTCAGGCGACGGCAACTCCGGCCGCACCGGCCGCAACTCCAAGCCTGCCGCGTCCATTTTCTCCCGATAGGCTGCGCTCGTTGCGATCACCGGCTCGTGCCCGCGCGCTTTTAACTCAAGCGCGATGGCGATGTAGGGATGTATGTCGCCGAACGAGCCGAGAGTTGAGATGACGATCCGTTTCATAAAAAGTGGTGATGATGCTGAATGTAAAGACGAACTGTTTTTAATTCATCATTCATCATTCCGCATTCATCATTGCCCTGAGCGCATGCACATCGCCCGCGCGCACGATCTTAATTTCGCCCGCGTCGGTTTCTACACGCAAAGCGCCGTCCGGTTCAAGCCCGCGCGTCGTGCCGGTGAAAATTGCCGCGCCCGTCTCGACCCGCACGCGCTTGGCTTGTGCATAGGACGATGCGGCGCACCATGCGCTGATCGTCTCCAACGGGCCGCGCGCTTCGTGTAGTTGCGCATAACGGCGCGCAAGTTGGCGCGTGAGCGCGCCCAGCAACGCTTCGCGGTCGGGCGCAACGCCAGACGCGCCCGCGACCGAGATAGCAGCGGGCCGCAGCGCCGGCGGAAAAGCCGCATCACTCAGGTTGATGCCGATGCCGACGATGCAAGCGCGGCCCCCTATGGTGTCGCACACTTCGGCGAGGATGCCGCAGAGTTTGCGGCCACTGATTAGCAGATCGTTCGGCCACTTGAGGTCGGGCGTGAGCGCGCAGGCAACGGTGAGCGCGTCGCGCACGGCCAGCGCGGCGGCGAGCGTGATAAGCGGCCATAGTTGCGCGGCGAGACGCGGGCGCAGCACGATGCTGAAGTACAGACCGGCATCGCGCGGCGAGACCCACGTGCGCGCCTGTCGCCCGCGCCCGGCCGTTTGCTCGCGCGCCACGATGCAGAGACCTTCGGGCGCGCCCTGCGCGGCTTGTCGGGCCGCTTCGGTGTTGGTCGAAGGTAACGAGTCGAAGCGCAGGACGTTGATGTGCAGTGGTGTTAGCGCGCCGGGCATGACGTGTTCGTTCATGGACGCGCTAAGCCATAACAGAAAGCGGCGGCGGACACAACTTCGGCGCTGCTGCGAGCCGAAGGCCACAGCAGCGCCGAAGTTGTGGACAAGCCTAGCTCAAACGAGCAGGCTTCATGCGAGACCGGCGCGCCGACAAAGAAGCGGCGCGCGAGTCTCAAACTGTCTCACCGCGCGAAGCGGGAATTGCGTCGAGCCGGAGCGCGCCGGTAGTTAAACCGTGCGGCGGCCAGTCAGCAAGTTGATGACGAAGACGACGAGTGCGACGACGAGCAGCAGGTGAATAAGACCACCACCGATGTGTAAGCCGAAGCCGAGCAGCCAGAGCACCAACAAGATCACCAGAATTGTCCACAACATAACCGTTTCCTCCTGTGCTAATTCAGTTAACGTTTGCCCGAAACCTTGTGCCGTGTAGTTGAGCAACGCTCGTGCCAACTGTCGCGCCGCCGGCCCGCGCCACGTCAATGCTCAATTTTGCCGCTTATATTCACGAGAATAAGGCGCGGCAGAAGTTTCGCGCGCCAATCCGACCGCACGCGCCGCGCACGTAAACAAAACGTGCCGTTGCGTTGCGCTGTGCTGTTTCAGTTCAATGCGTGCAAGCGCCGCGCCCCTCGCCCGTTATAGCAACAACGACGCTGCCCCGCGCCTAGCCGTGTTACGCCGCGCGCGGCCGTTGCGCCCAACGCTCTACATAATTTTTGTTGCTTCGACGGGAGTACATACATGCTGCAAATAATTCGTCGGCTGGAATACCCGATCCTCGTCGCGCTGTGCTTAACCGGCACGGCTTACTTGCTCAAGATGGCCTATCTACCGCTCGTGCCCTGCTCTGTGGCGGGCGCGGCGTGGCTGCTCGCGGTCTACACTTACGTCCGCGCTCGTTATGAGATAAAACTGCCATGCGCGCTGTTGCTGCTCGTCTTCTGCGCAATCGAGGTGGACGCGCTCGGCAATCATTTTCAGATGTACGGGCACGCCTTCGGCCCGCTGCAATACGACGAGTTCGCGCACATGTTGGTGCAGGCGCTCGTCACGCCGCTGATCGTCTGGCTGCTGCGGCGCACGCTCACACACTTCAGCTTACAGCTACCGCTCGGCTTCGTCACCGTCTTCGCGCTCACGCTCGTCTTCAGTCTGTCAGCCTTCTACGAGATCATCGAGCTATGGGATGAGCTTTACTTTCACGGGCAACGCATCTGGGGCCCGCACGACGCGCCCAACGATCTGCAATGGGATTTGATCGGTATCATCGGCGGCTCTGTGCTGGCCTACACGTTGCTGAAACGCAGCCCGCGCCAGATGGTGACCGCTTAGACCGTTGTGCAATTGAACGTAAGGCAGAAGGCAGTTCACTACAGAGACACAGAGAACACAGAGGGGGGCACAGAGCAAGAGATAAGCCTCCGTGCAATCTCCGTGTTCTCTGTGTCTCTGTGGTGAGTTTCGCTTGCCATACCTTCAATGAAGAAGTTGGCTTGCGCCTGCG
>JANMAD010000701.1:0-3287 GCA_031359515.1 Acidobacteriota bacterium
AGCCAGTGGGGTGATGTGCAGATCGGCGCGGGGACAATATTGGCGGCAGCGTCTCTCTAATCGTCTGACCAACCGTGTGCGCGCACGGGCGGCGTCGCATCGGCCCTCATGGCCAAGTCGAGCGCGCGGGCCAGTTCTTCCGGTCGTTGCGAGCCGATGAGCAATCGCTTGCCGTCCATAAACTCGCACTGCACGCCCCGGTCGCCGCTCACGTTGTAAGCCTGCGCGCCGTTCGCGCCGTAACGTATGCCCCAACCGCCGTACTCGCGTAGGGGATTGTAGGTGACGACGCGATAGCTGTGCAGCGTTGCGAACGGGATGCGCCGCCGTCGCCAGAGCCATTGAAAATGTACGCTCAGCCCGTCGGCGCGCACCTCGGTCACGAGCCCCATTTGATAAACCCAGACGGCGATGACGATCAGCACCGCTTCATTAGCCACCAGCGCGGCCGTCGGCAACGGATAATTACCCCACGGCCGGCCCGAGATGATCTGCCACGCGATCCCACACGCGATCAGAATCATCGGCAATAGTACGAAGGCCCAGACCCACGGCTGGCGAAAATTTTGTTCTTCGCGAAAGAAAACTTGTCCGTCGTCGCTCATCGTTACCTCCTCCGCGCGCGTTATCCGCGCGCCGGATCGTTAAACGACTTTCAGTCAGCTTTCGTTGCAAGCAGCGCGGTCAACTCCGCGACGCGCCGGCGCAACTCATCAAGTTCCGCACGCATCTGCGGCAGACGCCCGAAGTGGGCGTTCAATCTTTTATACTCAGCGAGCGGGCGCACCGGCACACCCCACACGACCGTGCCCGCACGCACGATCTTGCCCGGCAGAATGCCCGCCTTCGAGCCGACCACCGCGCCCGCTTGCACACGCGCATGATCGCCCATGCCGACCTGCCCGCCGATGATCGCATCGTCTTCGATCACGGTGCTGCCGGAGATGCCGGTCTGCGCCGCGATGACGACATGCGCGCCAATCTCCACGTTGTGCGCTACCTGCACGAGATTATCCAACTTCGTCCCGCGTCCGATGCGCGTCACGCCGAGCGCGCCGCGATCCACACACGACTGCGCGCCGATCTCCACGTCATCCGCAATCTCGACCGTCCCGATCTGCGGGAATTTATGATAGCCTCCCTCGCCGCGCACATAACCGAATCCGTCCGCGCCAATCACCACGCCCGCGTGCAACACCACGCGCTCGCCTAAGCTGACGCCGTCGTACAACACCACCTGCGGATGCAGCACGCACTCGCGCCCGATGCGCACGTCGTCGCCTACACACACGCCCGCATGCAACTGCGCGCCCGCGCCGATCTGTGCGCGCTCGCCCACAACAACGTGCGCGCCAATGAACACACTTTGATCAACCTGCGCGCTCGCCGCCACACACGCCGTCGCATGCACGCCCGCCGCCCGTCGTCTGTGCGGATGCAACGCTTCCGCGATCAGCGCGAACGCCAACTTCGGCCGCGCCACCTCGATCAGCACAGGCCCGCCCGCGTCATTCGTGCTCGCATTATCAGCCACAGCTTCATCCGTGCCCGCCGGCACAAGCAGACAAGCAGCCCGACCGCGCAACGCTTGGGGCAACAGCCGCCGTTCTTCCACGAACGCGATTGCGCCCGCGCCGGCATCAGCCAACGCGGCCACGCGCGCGATGCGCACACTGCCATCGCCCGCCACGCGGCCCTCAACCAGCGCGGCCAATTCAGCGACGCTTCTACCTGCTTCTCTACTCATAAACATTTGCGTCTGCGTTACGGGCGCAGAGTTCAGAAGCTAACTGCTTCCATCTCATCTTCGCGCTCGCGCCGGTCTACCGACGTGAATCCGCGCTGCGAGTTGCGTATGAAGTTGACAAAGTGTTGCACGTGCTCGTCGTCCACATGTTCAAGTTCGGCCAGCGCGCCGGCGAGCGGTAGCCCCGCACGAAACAAGAGTTGGTAAGCGCGCTTCAATTCGCGCCGCGCTACGGGCGAGAAACCTGCGCGCCGGAGGCCCACGCTGTTCAGTCCACGCACGCGCGGCGGATTGCCGTCGGTCGTGCAGAACGGCAGCACGTCCTGCACGATCTTCGACTTACCGCCGACCATCGCATAGCGGCCCAAACGCACGAACTGATGACAGCCCACGTTCGACGACAGGAAGACGTGATCCTCTACCGTGATGTGTCCGGCGAGCGCCACGCCGTTGGCGAAGATGTTATCGTCGCCGACCATGCAGTTGTGCGCCACATGCACACCGATCATCAAAAAGTTGCGACTGCCGACCCGCGTCACCGCACCCTCGCCGCTCGCGCGATGCAGCGTCACGTATTCGCGGATCAGATTGTCGTCGCCGATAACAAGCCCGCTTCTCTCCCCGCTGAACTTCACGTCCTGCGGCTCGCCGCCTAAACAAGCATGCTCGAACAACCGATTGCGTGCGCCGAGCGTCGTAAACTGTTTGACAACCGCATGCGCGCCGATCTCGCAGCCTGCGCCGACAACGACTTCGTCCTCGATGACGGCGTAAGGGCCGACGCGCACGCCCGGCGCAAGCTCCGCGCGTGGGCTGACGATTGCCGTGGGGTGTATGTTCGCTGACGCGCCGCTGCTGTGCATGCCGCGCGGATGGTACAACCCTGCGGCGCGTGGCCGCAACGATGGCGTAGTGTCATCGGCAGCCGGCTTACGCCCCGACAACTGCCAGTGCAGCCTGCGGCAGAGAAGCGTTATGCCTTGTCTTTACAGACAGATGCCGGTATTATGTCGCGTCGCCGGAGTTTGTTCGGCGGGTGTGTGCCGAGGCGGCACGGACGGATATTTAATTCAAGCGCTTCAGGGCAATTTTCATTCAAGCCCGGAGGAGACTGTCTAGTGTTTAGCGATCAATTTCGCCGGAATGAATCGGCCGGCGGCAGATTCAGCGGCGTGAAGAGTTCGAAGCTAATCTCGAACTTGGCCGATCTGTCTTGGAAAGTTTTTCAATCAGTCAATAAGGCATTGCCGGAAGGCGAGGCGGTGCGCCCGCAGTGGGCGCCGGGGCCGCTGCTCAAGTCTTACGAGCGCACCAGTCCGCCGCTTGGCTTTCCGCGTGAGACAGACAGTCTATGTCCGCGTTGTGTGAAAGAAGTGCGCGAGTCCGTGATCAGTGGTGAGACGCCGCTTGAGACCTTGATGAACGAGCATCCGGGCGAGATCAAGGCGCAGATCATTGAGGACAACGGACGCATCATCATGCGTAAGGATTGCCCGAAGCACGGCCGCTTCGAAGACGTGATGGCGACTGACCCGGCGTT
>JANMAD010000170.1:0-8478 GCA_031359515.1 Acidobacteriota bacterium
GCAGGCGGAGCGGCACGCGCAGCCGACGCTCATCGTCGTGCATGGCTTGGAAGGCTCAAGCGAATCCATCCACGTGCTCGGCACGGCGCAGAAAGCTTATCGCGCGGGCTTCAACACCGTGCGTTTAAATCTGCGCACCTGCGGCGACACGCAACACCTGACGCCCACGCTCTATCACAGCGGTCTCTCGCCCGATCTGCTCGTGGTCATCAAAGAGCTGATCGCGCGCGACGGCTTAACCGACATTTTCCTCAGTGGCTTCTCGCTCGGCGGCAACATGTCTCTGAAACTCGCGGGCGATGAGAGCGCGCGTCTGCCGCGCGAAGTGCGCGCTGTCTGCGCCGTCTCGCCCGCGATTGATCTGGCGGGCTGCACCGCCGCCATCGAGCAACGCTCAAACTGGCTTTATCAACGCCACTTCCTCGGCCGACTCAATCGTCGCGTGCGCACTGCCGCACGACTCTATCCTGATCGCTACGATCTGCGCGCCCTGCGTCCGCCTGCGCGCACCATCCGCGAGTTCGATGCGCGCTACACTGCGCCCGCCGGCGGTTATCGCGACGTAGACGACTATTACGCACGCGCGAGTTCGCTGCCACGCATCGCCGACATACGCTGCCCCGCGCTCATCATCCACGCACAAGACGATCCGTTCATTCCCTTCGCCCCGTTCCGCGCTCCCGCGCTCTCTGCTAACCCTTGTGTCGTGCTGCTCACGCCACCGCACGGTGGGCACGTCGGCTTCGTCGCCGCTAACGACAATGGTCAAGAGGATCGTTTTTGGGCCGAGAATAGGCTCGTCGAGTTCTGTCTATTGATCTTAGCAAAGCATCTGCACCGCGCGGGGAGCAACGACTAACGGGCGCACGCGCTGGTTTGGCGCGCACCGCTCAGCCCTTGTATGTTGATTGACGCGCCACAGGCATTAGCCATAAGCTTGGGCGCGATTAATTCACGCTCCACCAGAGAAAGGTGCTGCCCGGCCGCAGTGCGCGCCGCTGTTGAGGATGATTGCTCTTAACTTTTTAGCACTGGCCCTGTTGGTGTTAGTCAACGGCTTTTTCGTGGCCGCCGAATTCTCGCTCGTCAGCGTGCGCCGCTCGCGCATCGAGACGCTGGCCGCCGCCGGCAACGCACGGGCGCGGCGGGTGCTGAAGCTCGTTGATAACATCAACGCTTACATCTCGGCCACGCAACTCGGCATCACGTTGGCCTCGCTTGCGCTCGGCGCGATCAGCGAACCGTTCGTCGAGCGCCTGCTGCACAACTGGCTCGCCGCTCTACTTGTGCCGGAACTCTGGCAGCACATCATTACGTTCACCATCTCGCTCTTAACCGTCACCTTCTTCCACATCGTCTTTGGCGAGCTTGTGCCCAAGCGGCTCGCGCTCGAACGCTCGGAGCGCGTGGCGCTCTTCACCTCGGGGCTGCTCGATCTGTTCTACAAGGTCTTCTCGCTGCCCACGCGCGGACTGCATTGGGTCGGGACGCGCGTGCTGAGCCTCATCGGACTGCGCGGCAAAGGGGATCACGGCACGATCTATACTGAGGACGAACTGCGGCAACTGATCGACGAGTCGCACAAGAGCGGGCACTTACAGGAAGACGAGCAGAAGTTGCTCAACCGCATCTTCGACTTCTCGGAGGCCGAAGTGCGCGAGGCGATGGTGCCGCGCACGGCCGTCGTCGCCTTGCCCGTCACGGCCACGCTCGACGAAGCCGAAAAATCCTTTTGCAGTCTCGGCTACTCACGCCTGCCCGTCTATCGCGAGCATCTCGACAACATCGTCGGCGTGCTGTTTATGAAAGAGTTGATGCCCTGTCTGCGGCGCACCGACGCGCGCGATTTCAACATGGAGCAATTGCTGCATCCGCCGCTGTTCGTGCCCGCGACGGCACGGCTCGGCGCGGTGCTGGCGCAGATGCAGGCCGCGCGGCAGCATCTCGCGTTCGTCGTGGACGAGCATGGCGGTATCGAAGGCATCGTCACGCTCGAAGATTTGCTTGAAGAGATCGTCGGTGAGATCAACGACGAGTATGACGAAGAGGTGCGGGCGCAGATCGTCAAGGAGGGCAACGGCTACATGCTCGATGGCATGCTCGCCATCCGCGACGCCAATCGCCGGTTCAAAGAGTTGCGCCTGCCCGAAGACGATGGCTACACGACGCTCGCGGGCTTCCTGCTCGACCGCGCCGGGCGCATCCTCAAACCGGGCGAGACCGTCGAGCATGAAGGCGCACGCTTCACCGTCGAGCGCGTGGACAGACACCGCATCCGCCGTATCCGTTTCACCCCCGCGCCGAGCGAAACACCGTCTGAAGGTGCGTCGGCCTAAGCAAAACCGCTTAAACTTCCGCTGTGCTGCTACACATAACTTCGCAGAAACGACGCAAGGTCATCTTCCTTGTGCTGCTTGCGTCGGCCTTTTTATTTCGCCTGTGGTTCGGGCTATGCTCGGAGTTCTGGTTTGAGGATGAGAAGCAGGTTTATCTGATCGGGTTGAAGTTTTACACGACGCACGCGTGGCCTTACTTCGGCCCAGACGTGACGCCCTTTATCCAGATTCCCGGCGCGCTGCAAGGACTCCTCGTTGGTCTGCCTTTTTTCATCGCGCCCGTGCCGGAAGCGCCTTTCGTGCTGCTCAACTTGTTGTCGTTTGCGAGCCTCTGTCTGCTTGCGTGGTACACGACGCGGCGGCTGCCGGAGATACCCGCGTGGATCATCTGGGCGTGGCTGCTGACCGCGCCGTGGACGCTCGGTCTCTCAACCCACATCGTCAACCCGTCTTACGTGCTCACAGGCGGCGTGCTGTTCTTCATCGGCTTTCTCGAATTGTTCCCACCGACGAGTGGAGAGATCATCAAGCCACACGTGGCGAGCGCGATGATGGGCTTCGCGCTCTGCTGGGTGATGCAGTTGCACATGTCTTGGGTCGCGCTCGTGCCATTCGTATTGGTCGTATGCTACACGCAGGCGCGTGCGCAGGGACGACAGGTCTGGCGCGTATTGCTGTGGTTCGCGTGCGGCGCGGCGCTCATTGGCGCGTTGCTCGTGCCGACATATCTGCGCTACGGCTTCGGTGGGGGCACGGGCGACACGAAGCAGGTCGTGATCTTTAATCTCGACAATCTCAAACACTATCCCAACATCGTCGAGGGCATACTCGGCCGCTTTCTGTCGTTCGCCAGTTTCGAGTTGCCGCGCTTCATCGGCGGCAACAACCACACGCGCCTCGCCTTTATCCGCGCGCACTTGTGGCTCGCGCCGTTCGTCTTCACGCTCGGCATTTTGGGCATACTACAACCCGGCGCGCTCATCTTGCTCTGGTTTAGACGCCGCCATACGCACGCGGACTGGCCCGCGCTCAAGTACCTGACGCTCGCCACCATCGCGTTGCTCTACGTGCTGTTCCTCTTCTCGTTCCGCCAGCCGCACTCGCACACGTTCTACGTGATGCTGCCGCTCGCGATGATCTATAGCTTCTACTGCTGGAGTCCATACCTGCGCCAGCGGCGCTGGCAAATTTTCGCCGCCATCTTCCTCGCCTGCGGTCTCATCTTCCACACTGCGCTCGCGCTCCACAATCGCACGCACCATTCGATGTACACGAACCGCCAACTACCACAGGCCGCGCTCGAACAGAAAGATTACCACCTGCTCGGCGAGCGCCGCGAAGGTGCGCGTTATTAGGAATGACGCAGTTGCAGAAACACGCATGCAGTAAGTGTGTGTGCGCCCTTACTGCGTGCGGGCTTCCGCATTCTTCGTTCAATCCAGATCGGTTTGCAAATCAATGTAGGGGCAGACCTATGTGTCTGCCCCGTGTCTGCCCCACATCTGCCATATATCGCCGGGGCAGACACGCAGGTCTGCCCCTACATGCAAACCAAATTCGATCTATGCATGAGCTTGAATAGGGACGGGCGCGTAGCTTACTTCTTGATCTTTTTAATCAGCCGCTCGGCCTGATTGCGGGCGATGAGCGGGATGCGCTCGTCGCCGGCGAGGTCTGCGAGGAGCGGGGCGAGTTGTGCGCCGTCCGAGATGCCGTCACGGTTGAGTTGCAGTTCCAGCCCCTTGAGCAGCTTGACCGTGTCGGACGGTTGATACTGCCGTGCGACCGTGATCTCGAAGACGAACAACTGCTGATCGGCCAGCCGCCGATATTCATTCGTCAGCGCGGCGGCTGGCGGATTGTGCGTCCAGTTGAACTCGGCGGTGCGTGTGCGCTCGCCGGCGGTCATGCGCAGACGCATCGTGCCGAGGTGTGCCATCTGCCGGTCGGTCTGATAGTTCTCTGTCGAGGCGAGAAAATTGAGCGCGGCCCACGCCGCGCTGATACGCGCGAGCGCGGCGGGCGCGATCTCTATCGGCTCGGTGTAAGACTCCGTATCCGGCTTGCGCTCGAAGGTCATTTGCCCACGCCCCGCCGCGTCGTGCTCGATCACTATGTGCCGCAAGTAGAAATTGGGCTGCGTGAACTCGTAGTAGTAGCGTACTGCATCAGACGCGGCGTTGTGCTGCGTGGCGACGGGCGTGTTGGCGACCACCGGCGCAGATGTTGTTGTGGTCGTTGCCTGCTGATCGGCAGGGCGGCTGTTCGCTTTCGCCGGCGCGGGGGTCGGGTCTGGGGTCGGGGCTGCGTCTGCGGGCGTCGGCGTGGGCTTAACGGCGGCGGGCGCGTTCGACTTGCGCTTGTTGTTGGCTACACGACGTTGCGCCGCCGCAGACGGCAGAAACGCCGCGCCGGATAAGCACAGCGCGGCGATCAATGTTGTGAACTTAAGCCTGACCTGCATGCCCTATTCAAATTTAACCGAGACGAGTTTCGAGACGCCGACCTCTTCCATCGTGACGCCGTAGAGCGCCCGCGCCGCTTCCATCGTGCGCTTGTTGTGTGTGATGACGATGAACTGCGTGTCGGTTGCCATCTCGACGATCTTCGCGGCGAAGCGGCCGATATTCGCTTCATCGAGCGGCGCATCCACCTCGTCCAACAGACAGAACGGCGACGGTTGATAACGGAAGATCGCCAGCACCAGCGCGAGCGCAGCCATCGCCTTCTCGCCGCCTGAGAGCAGCAAGACATTCTGCAAACGCTTGCCCGGCGGTTGCGCCACAAGGTCTATGCCGGACTCAAGCGGATCGTCCGCGTCGATCAAACTCATCTCGCCGCGCCCGCCGCCGAAAAGCTCAAGGAACAGCGCGCCGAAGTTGCGATTGATCTCTTCAAAGGCGTGGCGGAAACGTTCGCGCGAGCGGCGTTTGATCTCGCGCAACGCTTCTTCGGTCGAACCGATGCCGTCAGTGATGTCCTGTCGTTGCGTGGTCAGGAAAGTGAAACGCTCTTCGGCTTCGGCCAACTCTTCGAGCGCCATCATGTTCACCGCGCCGAAGCTTTCCAGCCGCGCCCGCAACTCTTCGACGTGCGCCCGCTCCGCTTCCAGCTCGAACTCGACATCCGGTTCGTACGTGGCAGCAATCTCTTCAAGCGACTGACTAAGTTCGGCCGCGCAGGTCTCGCGCAAATAGCCCAAGCGCGCGGTCGCTTCGGCGCGATTAACTTCCATCGCCGCCCGCGCATCGCGCGCGGCCGCCGCACGGTTGTGCAACTCGGTTAACTCGGCCGCCATCTCGTCGGCCCGCGCCCGCGCTTCCGTCAACTGCGCCGCGCATTCCGCGACTGCCTGCTCTAGCGCCGCGCGCTCGTCCTCGACCGTGCCCGCGTTCTCTGCCGACGTTGCGAGCGACGCTTGCAATGCCGCGATCTGCTCGCCCATCTCGGCGATTTCCGTCTCGTGCCGCGCGAGCCGCGCCGACAGATCGGCCGCTTCCGCTTCCATGCGCCGCAACTCGGCTGTGGTTGCGCGCCGTCTTTCCGCCGCCGCCGCCGCCGCCGCGCGTTGCGCGCTCAACTGTTCGTTCTCCGCTTCGGCCGTGCGCCGCGCCTGCGCCAATGTTTCAGTCGCGCTCGCCACCGCTTGCGTCGCCGCGAGTCGTGCGGCCTCGGCCGCGTCGGCGTCTGCCGTCTGCTTCGCGCGCCTTGCTTCCAACTCCGCGCGCTCAGCCGCGAGTCGGGCTGTGTCATCCGCGACGACGCGCACGTGCCGCGCCGCACGTTCGATCTCCTGCGTCAGTTGCGCCGCTTGCAACTCACGCGCAACCTGTTCTCGCTCGGCCCGGCCAATCTGCTCATTCAAGAGCATGAGCGCATCTTCCAGTTCGACCAAACGCGCACGCGCCGCCGTCACCGAATCCTCCGCCGAAACGACTTCGGACGCGAGCGCGGCGGCGCGCGTCTCAAGCTCGCGTATCTCGCGTTTGAAGGCGAGCAGACCCAGTCCTTCGGTGATCGCGCCGACGGGGCCGCCCGCGCCGATCAACTGCCCGCCCGCAACCCATTCGCCCCCGGTCGTAACGTACATCTCGCCGGTCGCCAACGACAGTATCAGCGCTTGCTCTAGATCGCCGGCCACACGCGCGCTCATCTCGCGCGGCAGCGTGCGCCGCAGAATCGTTACCATCTCCGCCGTCGCGCCGAGCAGATCGCCAAGCCGCAGATCATCGTGCGCACCGTCGTCTAACACACCGCGCGTGTGCGCCTCGTCTGCGCTTGCGCCTTGCAGTCCCGCGACAAGAAACGTCGCGCGCCCCGCGCCCGATGTTTGCAACCATGCGGCAGCCCGCACGGCATCGTCCGGCGTCGGCACGATGACGGTTTGCAAATATGCGCCGAGCACGCTCTCAACCGCGCGCTCCCATTGCGGCTCGACTTGCAGCATATCGGCGAGCGTGCCGACCGCATGAAAGCCTAGCCCGCCGGTCTCATCAGCCGCGCGCTCTTCAGAGAAGATGCGCTGCACAGCCTGCGAATAGAGCGCGCGTTGTGTGTCAAGCTCCGCGAGCGTATCGAGCCGATGGCTCACGCGCGCTGCTTCTTCACGCGCACGCGCATATTCGGTCGCGGTCGCAGAGACGAGCGAACGCGCGGCATTCGCGCCTACGTTCGCCGCCTCGCGCTCGACGAGCAACTGCGCAAGCTGCGCCCGCGTCGCGGTCAACTCGGCTTGTAATTTCGCCGCCTGCGCCGTCGTCTCCTCGTGTGCGGCGCGTGCGCGCTCGCCCTCGCGCTCCAATCCTTCGGCTTGCAAGGCGAGCCGTTCGAGCGTCGCATCGAGTTGGCGGCCCGTCTCGTGCAGACGTTCGGCCACGGCCGTGTGCGTCAACAGGTCGGCCCGCGCCGCTTCGATCTGCCCCTCGGCGGCGATGACTTCGGCGCTGCGTTGCGCATAGACGGCTTCGGCTTCTTGTAACAACCGCGCGCTCGTCTCGCTCTCGTCGCGCAACTGCACGTCGCCCGCGCGCAGAGACTCGCGCTCGTGCCCGACCCGCGCCAGCCGTTCGCGCAACAACTCCATCTGCGCCGCCACGTCCGCGCTCCGTCGCTCAAGTTCGCGCGTCTGCTCTTGCCGGTACGTGCGCTCGCGCTCGCGCCGGTCATGTTGCAGGGCCGCATCGGCGACGACCGCGCGGGCTTCGGCTAAAGCTGCTTCGCAACCGCGCGCTTCAGTCGTCGCCAGCCGCGCTTCTTCCTCGTGCTGCTCGACCGCGTCAAGCAGTGCGCGCTCTTGTTCACCGGCGGTGGCGAGATGTGCGCGCAACTCTGCGAGCGCAGCCGTTAGCGAGCGCTCGTCCGCCGCATAGACGCGGCGCAGCAACTCGCGCAACTCTTCGCGCAGTTGCCGGTAGCGGCGCGCCTTGCCCGCTTGCCGGCGCAGACTCCCGACCTGGCGCTCGATCTCCGCGATGATGTCGGAGACGCGGCGCAGATTCGCGCGTGCGCCTTCCAGCCGCGCTTCGGCCGCGCGCTGACGCACACGAAACTTGGTGATGCCAGCCGCCTCTTCGATCAGCGTGCGCCGATCCATCGGCTTGGCGGAGAGGATTTGGCCGATGCGCCCCTGCTCAATGATGGCGTAGTGCGCGCCGGAGAGGCCCGTGCCGGAGAATAAATCCTGTATGTCGCGCAGCCGGCACATGCGCCCGTTCAATAGATACTCGCTCTCGCCATCGCGATAGAGCCGGCGCGTCACGGATACGGTCTCGCCCGGCGCGAAGTCCAACTCCATGCGTCGCGGCCGCCAGTGCCGTTTGGGGTGCGCGTGCTGCGCCTTTGCGGTTAACGCTTCAGGCGTGTTGTCGGCATCGGGCACGCTGAGCGCGGCCGTATTCTCTGCGCTCTCAATGACAATGATTGTTTCAACGGCAGTGTCCACACTCGCTTGCGCGGTCGCCGGCTCAAGCCCTTCGCCGCTTGCCGCGCCGGCCAACTCCGGCAGCAGTTTCTCTGCCACCGCGTCACGCTGCTCGTCGATCTCTTCAAGCGTGGAGTCTATATCGTCAACATCCGTCTCGTCCGGCATGGTCTCGTCGCGCACGAGATGGAGGACGACTTCGGCCATGCCGCTCGGCGCGCG
>JANMAD010000029.1:0-3534 GCA_031359515.1 Acidobacteriota bacterium
CATGCCGGCCGCGCATTATCGCACGAGCCGCCCTGCACGCTGTTGACTTAACGCCTCGCGCATCCCTTTTCGCCGGAGCCACAATCCTATGAGCAACGACCTTGCACAGATAAGTTGGCCTACACAGCCGGACACAGCCGCACACGCCGGCCAGCCAGCCATGCCCGCGCCTTTGGCCGCGCTCGTGGAGCGGCTCGCCCCACATCCGCGCCACTCGATGATGGAGCGCATCTTCGCCGACATGACGCGCATGCTCGGCTATCTCGGTCTGATTGAGAATCAGGTGCGGCAGGAGCGTTTGCTGGTCGCCACGATGTCCGTCTTTCTGCGTTTACACTCGGAGGCGCGCACGCTCGTCACGTATCTGGAAGGCGACGCGTGGCGGCAAGCGCGCAGCGACGAAGTGCTCGCGGGCGCGCTCGATGGCGTCAGCTACGCCATCGGGCACGAACTGCGCCGCGTCTTCGAGCTTGAACTGGTCGGGCTGGATGAACTGCCTAACCCTTCGGCTGTGCGGGCGCGCTTGGAGCATGCGCACGGGCTGCTGCGCAACGCCATGCAGCAATCTTTGATCGTGCTGGCGCAGGTATTCGAGCCGGAAGTGACGGGTGAAGAACTCTTCGACGATTTCGCCGCGCGCCGGCAACAGTCGCTTAAGCTTTATCGCGAATTGGAACAGTTACTGCAACTCGCGCAACACGTCGAAGCGACCGACGATCAGCGCGCCATCGCGCTCTTGCTGGCGCGCCTAACGCTCTTCCGCGAAGAGTGCATGTGCCATCTGATGTATCGCGACTGGGACGAGTACGAGAGCTTCATCACAGAGTTGCGTGCGGCGCAGAGCAAGTTCGAGTTGGCGACCGTGCTCAACAGCCTCACTTGCTATCTGGAAACCCTACTCAATCAAGTCCGCATGCGCAGCGCGCTCGCCGATTGCAATCTCGACGTGATGCTGCCCGTCGGAGTTTGAGAGAGGAAACGATGAGGGCGGAACGCGGAACGATGAATCAAGAAAAGTTTCATTCATCGTTCCGCGTTCATCATTCATCATTTTCTTTGTGGTCACTCTTCTTTATATCCGCACGGCGTTGATGAAATCGGCCAGCAGACCGTAAGCGGTACTCTGCAAGTTCGGCTGCTCGGCCATCAAGACCAACCCCGGCAGCACGTCCAACTTGAACTGCAACGCGAGCGACGTGCCGCGCGCCATCGCGAGCGGATCATCCGACGCGATCTGTTCGGGCCGCACACGCGCACGCAAACGTCCATCTGCGCCGCGCTCGATGCTGCCGATCAACTTGTAGGGCCGCCCCGCTGCCTGCGCCGCACGCAACGTCGCTGCGTCCAACTCGCGTATGCCTGTACGTTCTACCGCGTCCGGCTTGAGCGGCTCGTGCATCAGCACGGTCGCCAGCGCGCAGACCTTCACGGCCGCATCCCAACCGTCAACGTCGTAACCCGGATCAGTCTCCGTCACGCCCAACGCCTGCGCCCGCCGCACGCTTTCGGCAAACGTCTGCCCGTCGGCTAACGCATCAAGAATGATATTGCACGTCGAGTTCAACACGCCGCGCAGACCCAACACGCGCGCCGCCGGCAACGTCTCGCGGAAGAGCGAGAAGACCGGCAGACAATCCGCCACCGTCGCCTCGAACATGAAGCGGCGGACATGCGCGCGGGCCAACTCCGTCAGTTCCGCGTAAGCATGCACCACCGGCCCCTTGTTCGCCGTGATCGCATGCGCGCCTAGTTCCAATGCCGCGCGTATATGGTCAATCGCGGGCTGCCCCGTGTGCGGCTCAAGCGACGTGGTCTCAAACAACACATCGCAGCGCGCCGCACGCAACCACGCGCGCACGTCCGCGCACGATAACGAAGATTCAGCCAACACTTCATCACGCAGCAACGCGACCGGCGCGAATCCGTCCGGCGCGCCGCGCCAACCCAAACGCCTTGTCGCCACGCCCGTGATGCGCCACTCAATGCCGTACTCCGCACGCAACTCGTCCGCCTTCCCTTGCAGCAAAGCGACGAGGGCATGCCCTACATTACCGAACCCGAGCAGGCACAGATTGAAAGTTGTCATACTTGATTGTACGGACGCACCGCCAGATCGCGCAGCGTCAACGTAAAACTCTCCCGCGCGCCCGTCGCAACGAACGTCGCGATCACCTCGCAAGCGACCGCGACCGTCAACAGCACAAGGTTGCGCGCCAACGGATAATCGCACACGTCGTCCTGCGCCGCCGACGGCACACGGTAAACCTCATTCCAGATCACCTCCGCGTAATCACCCGCCAGCCCCGCATGCACACACGGCACATGCGCCTCCACGCAAGCATCGCGCACCGCTTGCCGCGCCACGCTGTTGTCGAATGCATCAACCACGAGCGCGCTGCCCTTGAGCAACTTGCCCGCGTTCGCCGTCGTCATCTCGTCCGTGCGCGCGTCCACCTCTACGCCGAGCGCGCGATAGATCATGTTCGCCAGCATACGCGCCTTCTGCGCGCCCACGTCCGCGCGCACATAAGGCTGCGTGGACAGGTTGCGCTCCTCCACCCGATCACGATCAATCACCCGCAACCCCGCGAAGCCCTGCCGCGCCAGACTCTCCACAACATTCTCGCCGAGCGCACCCGCGCCGCACACCGTCACGGGCAACGCACGCATCCGCGCCATCACTTCGCTTGAGCGATAAAGTTGTTCGTGAAAAAAGACGGACATGATTTCAACCTAACTCAGCGCGTACCTGCGCTACATCTCTCACCCGCCCCTCCTCGCTATCCGCCAGCCCCGCCTCAATCGCCTGCCGCACGTAAATCTCGTGCATCAGGTCATCCCACGTCACATCATCCGGTAACTTCTCAATCAAGCGCCGCGCTTCTTCCTTCACGTTTACTGTGCTCATAGAAACCTCAACAACTCTCAAACATTGTGGACGCCCCTTAGCCTAAGACAACAGAGAGAGTCCATGCGTTCAATGCTCCCGCGCCAGCGTACACGCCTCAAACTCGCCCGCCAGCCGCGCCACTTCGTCGGCCGAGCAATAAACAACACATCGTTTACAAGATTCATAAATCATGATCAGTCTGACCTGATTACAAATCCACAGTCATTTCATCGGCAGTTATCGTGATACCACTTATCTGCAACATCTCAATGTACTGCTCTACGATTACTTCCAGTGTTTCGGCAAATTGAAACACGGCCTGATGAACAAAACCGATTAGCTCGTCCACTGAGTATTTTGGCTTATCACCGCCGCCAAAACTTAGACTTATCCCGGTTACCGATACTTCCCATCTTTTGCGTCTTTCATAGACAATCCCAGTACCTTCTACTAAGGGTGGTTGCTCATGCACCCAAACATTCCTATAGCCAATTGTCTTTGACCATTCCGCTGAGTCCTTAAGATTCAAGAGCGTCTTCGTAATTGAATGGTCGGGTCTTTTCTTTTTGAGATATTTTCCGATGGCTGCTTGGTCACTAAACGTGCCTACTCGAAATGGCTTTAGCTCATCAGGGCCAATTTCC
>JANMAD010000058.1:0-7157 GCA_031359515.1 Acidobacteriota bacterium
CGAACCGCACACTGCGCCCGCGCCCGAAACCAATCCGCCCGCGCAACCGTAAACTCCGCGCGAGGGGTTGCATGATGGAGACGATGATCGCCGTCCACGAGTTGCGCAAGACTTACGCGCCGAAGGGCAAAGCCCGGCCCAGCCGAAGGGCAAAGCCCGGCCCATAGGTGTGACGGCCGTGGACGGCATCTCGTTCTCAGTGCCGCGCGGCGAGTTCTTCGGTCTATTGGGGCCGAATGGTGCGGGCAAGACGACGACCATCGGCATACTCACCACTCATCGCTCTTCGCCACCAGATCATCCACGTAAAGAAACTTGCCCCACGCCAAACATTCCGAGATGCGAAAGCCGGCCACCGCTTTAACGTCGCCATCTGCGAGATAGGCCAACTTGTAGCCCGCGCTTGCGCTTTGCCGTCTGACGCGCGGCAGAAATTCATCCGCGCCGACGTGCGGGCGCAGTTCGGCCATGACCGGATAACAACGCTGAATCTCATCATCGTCTTCGGCTAATTTGATCGCTGCCTGCATTCATCCTCCTGTCTCGCCGATGAGTTCTGCTTCGGTCACCAACTTCGCGCGCCGCCGCATGTTCAAGGCGATGCCTGCCATGATCCCCGCGCCGCCGACGGCGATGCGCCACGTCAGCCCTTCGTGCAGCCAGTACATGCCAATCAGCACGGCGATGACCGGCGTGACCAACGAGATGAGCATCGTCTTGGTCACATCCATACGACGCACGAGCCAGTAGTAGAGTAGGAACGCGATGCACGAACCGACGACCGCGAGGTAGCAGAGCGCCAGCACCGCCCGCCCTGTCCAATGAAACTTGAGCGGGCTGCCTTCCGTTAAGAAACCGACGAGCAAGAGCGGCACCAGCCCGCACCACATCTGCCCCGCCGCCAGCACGGCCGGGTCTATGTGCCCGCCGCGCAATTTGATCATCACATTCGAGTGCGCGACGGCCAATGCGCCCGCGACGATCACGATGCTGCCCGCCAACGCGCCCCGCCCGCCGCCGTGCAGCTGATCCGCACAGATCAACGCCACGCCCGCGATGCCGAGCAACACGCCGACCAGTTTCGCCCAGGTGATCTGTTCCGCCGGTAAATAATAATGCGCGATCAGCAGACCGAAGACCGGGATGATCGCTTGCAGGATCGCGGCCAGCCCCGAAGAGACGCGCTGCTCGCCCCAGAAAACCGAGCCATAGTTGATGCTGAACGAGAGCAGCCCCGTGTACAGGATGAGCCACCAGTCGCGGCGTGCGCGCGGCAGCGGCGTGCGCCGGACGGCCAGCAAGACGCACAGGATCGTGCCCGCGACGACGAAGCGTATGCCGGCGAAACTGATCGGCGGCAAATCCTCCAGCCCCAGTTTGATGAAGAGCCACGTCGAACCCCAGATCAGACAAAGGATAAGCCAAACGACGAGCGGTCTGTTTATCAACTCCCCGCGCCCTCCGCCGCGCTCGCCGCGTCCGCGCGGTCGGTTAACAACTCTGCCCCTTGCGGTTCATACAGTTCCATCCAACGTGCGGGCTGCCCTATCTCCGCAAAGCCGAAGCGGCGATAAAGTTCGTGCGCGTCTTTCGTCGCCAGCACCCAACGCCGCAATCCTTGTAGCTCAGGGTGCGCGAGGATCACTTCCACAAGCCACTTCGACAGTCCTTGCCCGCGCGCCTCTGCCAACACGAATACATCCGCGAGCCACGCAAACGTGGCATAGTCGGTGACGACGCGCGCGAAGCCGATCTGACGTTGGTGCTGATAGAGACCGAATGGCAGCGAGTTATCCACGGAACGCCTGATCACAGCGCGCGTGCGCCCCTGCGCCCAGTAAGCTGAACGGCTGAGAAAATCGTGCAGCACATCGAAGTCCAAACGCGCGCGGTCAGTGCTGATCTCAAAGTCGCCGCGTCGCCACACGTCGCTCATGTTAACTCTGCCTCCGTTCGTATCCCGCGCCGCAAAATGTTACGCGCACGATTTTAGACAGCGCACGGGCGGATTAAAAGAGCCACTTCAATTTCGCGCAGAAGGGCCACTTGCGTGCGGCGGCTCGTGCGCTCGGAGTGCGCGTGGCTGAAAGCGTGCGACGTACTGCCGGTAAGCTGCTATCTCTTGCGCTGCCCGTGCCGCATCCCAACCGAGATAAGTTTGCGCGAGTCGCGCGGCCGGCTCAACCGCATCGAGACCGGCTGTGCGATTAAGCCCAACCATCGTGCGCCGCAGCAAGCAATCCGTCAGCGTCTCAGCCAACTCGGCGCGAAATGCGAACAACACTTCTGCGCCGATTGTCTCGCTCTCTGCACCGAACGGCGCACGCAATTCCGCATCCTCTTCTGTCAAACGCAACACCTCTGCGGCGCGCGTGCCATAGACGCGCAGCAATCGCTCGCTTGTCGCAACGGGCAGCGCGCTCTCCGCTGTGAACCGTGCGCTGAAAGCATTGAAGTCCGCGCAGGCCGCGCCGGGCAAAGGATGTTGCGCCGTCGTACACGGCGGCGCGGGCCGGCGCAATTGTTTGTAGATGAAAGCAACCGCTTGCTCGGCCAGTGCGCGATACGTCGTCAGCTTGCCACCGATGATGGAGGCGAAGCCTGTGAGTTGCGGCGCGTGGTCGCGTATGAAGTGGCGGCGCGTGATGCCGGCCGGGGCGCGGGCGGATTGGAACGCGAGCGGGCGCACACCCGCGTAACAGTACAGCACATCGGCGCGCGTGAGTTGCGCTGCCGGCAGCACGCGGTTGGTCTCCGCGAGCAGATAAGCGATTTCCGCTTCGTCCGGCGTGAGCGCATCGAGGTCGCCCGCATAATGCAGATCGGTCGTGCCGATGAGATACAGCCCCTGCCACGGGATGATGAAGAACGGCCGGCGATCCGTCTGCGCTTCGACGTAGAGCGCGACCGCCGGCGCGGCCCTAAACGGCGCGACGACGATGTGGCTGCCCTTCGTGCCGCCGATCATCTGACCAAGTGCCGGACTGAGACCGGCAACAACTTCATCCACCCACGCTCCCGCCGCATTCAACACGACCGGCGCGTGCGCGCGATACGCGCCGCCCGCCAGCAGATCGGTAAACTCCACCCCGCGCACGCTGCCCTGTTCGGCCACGATGCGCGTCACGCGCGCGTAGGTCAACACCGCCGCGCCTTGCGCCCGCGCGTCGAGCGCGTTCTCCAACGCGAGCCGTTCGGCATATTCAACCTGCGCATCGTAATAAACAGCCCCGCCGCGTAAATTATCAGCAGCGAGACCGGGCGCACGTGCGAGCGTGGCGGCGCGCGTGAGCGTGCGATGTCGCGCGAGCGTCTTATCGAACGAAAGCAGATCGTAAGCCCAGAGACCCGCGCGGATCGTGCGCGGGGCCCGCGCGCCGTCGGCATAGAGCGGGATGAGCAGCGGTAGCGGCCGCACGAGATGCGGTGCGAGGCGCAGCAGCCGCTCGCGCTCGCGCAAGGACTCGCGCACCAGCCTGAGCTCGCCATGCTCAAGATAGCGCAAGCCACCGTGAATCAGCCGCGTTGACCAGGCGGTCGTGCCGCCCGCGATGTCGCCCTTGTCGAGCAGCAACACACGCAGCCCGCGCAACGCCGCGTCGCGCGCGCTGCCTGCGCCGTTAATCCCCGCGCCGATGATGATCGCGTCGAAGCGTTCACGCTCGACGTTTGTTAGCAGTTCGTGCCGCATGATCGCCCGGAAGAATTTAACCGCCCCGCGTGCAAAGAAAAACGCAAAGAGCAATAAGAACTCCGCCTGCTCTTTGCGTGTCTGCTTTGCGCCTTTGCGTCTTTGCGTGAGGTTATTTTATGCGCGAAAGATTCTCACGCAAAGACGCAATAAGAAAGATGCTCTTTGCTTTATGACCGCGACTATTGCACAGCGTTCCACACAAACGTAAATGCCTGTTCGCTACGGTCAGACAGAAATGTCCAGCCGTGACCGCCGGGCGCGAGATGGTATTCGTGCTTGACGCCCGCGGCCGTCAAGATCGCATCCAACTCGCGGTTGCCCGCGTCGAAGCCGTAGCGATCCTGCTCGCCTACGTCGAAGTAGATTTTCAAGCTCTTGAGCTTGGCCGCGTTGAGCTTTGCCAAGTTGAGCGGATTGTTGGCCTGAAAATATTCCGCGTCGGGCGGCGCGCCAAATAATTTCGTGGCGAGTTGATAGCGATAATTGCCGTAACGATCATTCTGCGCGCTCGGCGGTTGCGGCAGTTCGTTGAAGAGCGCGGCGCTGTGCGCGGCGACGCCCGCGAACAACTCCGGGTGTTTGAAGGCGATGAGCAGCGCGCCATAGCCGCCCATCGAGATGCCTTCGATCAAACGATGACGCGGCGCGGCGCGCGTGCGGTATTTGCTGTCAATGAAGGGCAGGAAATCTTTGACGATGGCGTCCTCGTAGCGCGTGCCGTCTTTGCCGTTGATATAAAAACTGTTCGCGCCGTAAGGCATGGCGATGATGAAGTCGCCGACCTTGCCGCTCGCGCGCAACGCCGCCAGCTTCGCTTCGATGCCTTCCTTTTCCCAATCGCGCTCGTCGTTGTTCAGCCCGTGCAAGAAGATGACAAGCGGATAACGCTCCTTCGGTTTCTGCTCGTAAGCCGCCGGTAGAGAGATCGCGCAGCGCACGTTGCGCCCCAGACTTGCCGACGGAAACTCCGTGTACTCGATGCGCCCGCTGACGGCGGCCGGCGGCGTTGAATTTTGCGCCGCGCTCGGACTCGCGCCCTGCGCCTGTTGCGCGCTGGTGGCGGCGGCGCGTCCTTGCCAGGTCGCCACCGCCACCAGCGCCGCTGCCGTCAGTGCCAGCGCACAGGCCGCAGCCCCGCGCAGCACATGTGGTAGCGAATCGTTTCCCTTGTCTCTCCGCATCAACATCCCTCACCCGTTACGATTTCTGCCCGCTTGGAAAATGGTTCAGCCCCAGCCGCGCCGCCGTCTGATCGCTCAAGTCAATCATGGCGGCGGCGTTGATGGCCGCGGCGATGCAGATCGCCTCGCTGATCTCTTCTTTGGTCACGCCGAGCGCGAGCGCCTTTTTCATGTGCCCGTCAATGCAGCCGTCACACTTGGCGACGAGCGAAGCCGCGATTGAGACCAACTCCTGCACCTTCGGATCCAGCACGCGCCGTTCGGGCGTGTAGTACAACTCTTTATAGTACGCGCCGTAGACTTTCTTCATGCGCGGCTCAAGCATCGAGTAAGAAGAGGTCGGCTCGTCCGAAGCCATCGGGATGGCGGCGGCGGTCGAAACCTGCTCGGCAGCGGCGGCGGCATCCGCTGTGCCCGTGGCCACGGCACTACCGCCCGCGCCGTTCGTGTCCTTTTCATCCATCGCGTTAACTCTCCTGTCTTAAAAGCAGTGCCGAGTGCCAAGGTGAACTCGTCGTCTTACAAAGCTGTGGGCAAAGTCTGCCGCGCAGTTAGCTCCGTAGGAGCGGGATGTTTGTAGCCTATCAGTACACCATAAGTGACCAGCTCCGTAGGAGCGGTATATCCACATGTCGCTCCTCTGGAGCTAAATGGCTAGCCAACCTTGAAACTACAAACATTCCGTCCCTTAACGGGACTTTCCAAACAGCTTCTTAACTCGTCACTTGTCCCTTGTCACCGTTTTAGAGCGCCAGCTTCTCGGTCAACATGCGGTCGCCGTAGTGGAACTTGAGCCAGACGTTGCGGCCCGTCTTCGCGGTCTCGATCATGAGATGATCAATCGAAGGCGCGCCCTTCGTAAACTTGATCGGCTTGGAGGCGATGACGTTCGCGCCCTTCGGCGTCTCGACGAACACGTCGCCCGCTTTCAGGAACGTGCCGCCCGCATCCGCCGGGGTGAACGAGGCGATGGAGAGCATCATGCCCTTGTTCTCTTTCGGCTTGGCTGGCGTGATGATCAGGGCGTAGTCGCCGGGGGCGAGTTTCTTGCCCGCGAAGGTGGCGGGCGCGGCGAGCGTCAGATGCGCGATGGGCCAGTCGCGACCGGCGTAGTAGCCTTGATTGCGTGGGTCGTTGCCGGTCTCAATGTAACCAAACGTCTTCTCGCCCCACGGCAAGTTGAGATAACGCACCTCGACCGCGTTCTTAGTCTTACCGGAATCAACGGCGGAAGTCTGGACGGTGGTCTGCTTGCGCTTGTCCATGCCTTGCATGCCTTGCATGTTGTCCTGCGCCATTGCGCTCGCGCTACAGACGGCGACGAGCAGCGCGGCGGCGAATAAAAGCCGGGCGACTGTGTTGGTGTGTGTTGTCATAACTGATGAGTTCCTTTCGCTAATGTTAATGACCTGTGAATTGCTAACGTGGCGGAGACGCTGCTTGATACGCGCGCGGCCCCATTGTGGTTTCAATGTGCGGACGGTTGTTTATCGGCCGCTGCTTCCGCCGCCTGCAAAAATTCGAGGACGGCAGACATGTAACCTTTAGGGTCTGCATCGTAGGCGTGCCCGTGTGTCGCATCCGCGACGATGAGCTTGCGTTTGAGCGGGTGCGGCGCGGCGGCGTAGAGCGGTTCCAGCACAGTCTCGGTCGGCATGCGCTGATCGGCCGTGCCACCAATAAATAGGATCGGCCGTGCCACTTTTCGTACGGCGCGCAGCACGTCGAAATCATCCGTATTGAAGCTCATACGCCAGGCGGTGAACTTTATCAGCAGCGTGGCGAAAGGGAAAGCAGGCACGCCCGCGCCGCGCGGCAACGGGATTAGCCCGACGTGATGCCTGACCGTGTCGGCGAACGAGAGGAAACTCGATTCGGCGATGACCGCCATGATGCGCGGGTCATTTGGCATTTCGGCCGCCGCCAGCAGCGTCGCCGCCGCGCCCATCGAGACGCCCATCAACACGATCTTCTGTCCCGGCGCGCGGCGGCGCACGAACGCAAGGGCCGCCTCTACGTCGTGTCGTTCATCATAACCAATTGTCGAGAACTCGGCCGGACTCGCGCCGTGCCGTCTAAGATCGTAGAGCAACACACCGTAGCCCGCGCGCCACAATTCCAGCCCGCGCGCCAGCATCTCGTAGCGCGAGCGAAAGAGGCCGTGCGTCATGATGATGTTGACGCCATGCTCGCGCGCCGGCAGATACCAGCCTGATAGTTGATTACCGTCCGCCGAGGTGAACGAGACATCTTGATAGGTCGCGCCCGCCGCGGCCGGCGTG
>JANMAD010000076.1:0-5094 GCA_031359515.1 Acidobacteriota bacterium
ATGTTGTCGCTTGGAAGCCGACACACGCGAGCGTGGTTGCACGCACGCGATCCGCCACGCGAAAAATAAATATCCGCTGTGTGGAAACCTCACATGAACATGCGCGCATCACAGCGCCAACTTTGGAGGTAGCCCCATGCGCCGTAGATGGCTCGCCCTTCTACTCTGTCTCGCAGTGTGTCTTGCCTGCGCCGTCCGCTTCGTAGCCGCCGACGATGACACACTGCGCGTCAACGAAACCGCCACGCAGATTCTCTTTGGCGCAGAGCAGACGGGTGTCACGCTCACCCTTGAGAACGACACGGGTCGCGCGTTGGGCGTGCGCGTGCGACTTGAACTGATCGATCCGCGCAACGTTGTGCGCGTTTCCACAACGCACGTTGCGCAACTAAAGGCCGGCGCGAATCGCGTGTCCGCTGCGCTCAAACCGTCGCTGCTCACGACGCTCAACGACAGCGAGCGCAAGTTGATCTTGTGGTATCGCCTGCGCTACACCGTCATGGCGGATACCGGCACGCCCGCGCCGCCCGTGCTGGCTGCGGGCATGATCTCGCTCAATCAACTCGGCACGCCCGATCTGTTCGAGCTACACGTCGCCGCGCCTGAGTATGCGCGCGAGGGTCAACCGCTCCGCGCGCGTGTCCATGCGGCGCACCCGCTCACGGGGCGGCCCGCCGCAGGCGTCAGCGTCACCGGCGAATTTACCTTCGACGGCCCTGATGGCGACGATGTGGTCTTGAAAGCAACGGGCGTGACCGACGCCGAAGGTTATGCCGCGCTCAACTTCGCGTTGCCGCCCAACGTGAACGACGATGAAGGCAACTTGGAGATCACCGCGCAACGCGGCGATTTCGCACAAACGGCCGAGCAGGACATACGCTTCGATCATCACGCGCAAATTCTGATCAGCACCGACAAGCCGCTCTATCAACCGGGGCAGACCTTGCACGTCCGCACGCTCATCTTCACGCCCGCGAAGCACGCGCTCGCCGCCACCGAAGCGCTCCTGACGATCAGCGATCCGGAGGGCACGAACGCTTTCCGCGCGCCGCTCAAAACGTCGCGCTTCGGCGTCGCCAGTGTTGACTGGCCCGTGCCTGAGAACACGCGCCTCGGCGAATACCGAGTCAACGTGAAGATCGAAGACGGCCGTTATGAGGACTCGGAGAATCAAGCGTCCATCCGTATCAGCCGCTACGATTTGCCGAACTTCGCCGTGAGCGCGCAGCCCGACCGGGCTTATTACCTGCCGGGCCAGACGACGGCGGAGGTCGCAGTGCGCGCCGATTATCTCTTCGGCGAACCGGTCAAACGCGGGCACGTGCGCGTCGTGCGCGAGACCGAGCGCAGGTGGAATTATCGCGAGCAGAAATGGGACATAGAGGAAACGGAAAAGTGGGAAGGCGAAACGGATGAGCAGGGTCGCTTCGTCGCGCACATCAATCTGGCCAAGGCGCAAGAAGATTTTGCCGATGTAACTTATTCTCGCTTCGGCGATCTCTCTTACGCCGCCTACTTCACCGACCCGACGACCAATCGCACAGAGCAACGCCGCTTCGACTTGCGTCTGACGCACGACGCCATACACGTCTACGTGATCGAAGGGCACGAGCAGCAAGCGCGTGATTTGCCGTTCGAGTTCTACGTCTCGACCTCTTACGCCGATGGCTCGCCGGCCGAGTGTGCCGTCGCGATCCGCGCGCCGGCAGTTGGCGCAACCGAGCAGGACGAGAACAAGCAAACGGCAGACACTACGCCTGTCTTAAGCACCGTGCGGACGAACAAGTATGGTGTGGCGAAGGTGACAGGTCTGGTGTTGCCGCGCCACGTGGGCGATGAGACGGAGAATGTCAGCCTCCGGTTCTTAGCGCGCGATGACAAAGGCATGACGGGGCGGCAAACGCAAGAGTTCTATCCGACGAATGATCCGGTCATACGCGTGGCGACTAACAAGGCGCTTTACCGGCCGGGTGAACCCGTGGCGGTTGAGATCACGGCCAACCGGCCGGAGTTGAAGTTAGTCGTGGACGTAGCGCGCGACTTCAAATTACTCCGCTCCGAGTTTGTGCAACTGCACGACGGGCGCGCGACTTTGACCTTGCCCAGCAACGCAGAATTTCACGACGAGATCACCGTCGCGGCTTACGCATTCGCGCGCCTGAGCGATGATGACGGCGATGACACTTACGCGCGCGGCTGGCGCACCGTCCTCTTCCCGCGCAGACACGACCTGCAACTCGATCTGAAGTTGAGCAAGGACACGTATCAGCCGGGCGAGGCGGCGCACGCCGACCTGCGCGTGCGCGATGGCGCAGGGCGCGCGGCCGAGAGCGCGCTCGGCATCGTCGTCTTCGATAAAGCGGTGGAAGAGCGCGCCCGCACCGACGGCGAGTTCGGCACGAACGGCTTCTACAACCTCTATCGCTACTGGCACGGCGCGGGCGCGCTCGCAGGTCTCGCGCGCGGCGATCTCAATCGCCTCGATCTCGCGCAACCCTTGCCTGCCGGTCTCGATCTCGTCGCCGAGATATTGTTGTGCAAAGAAGGACTTGCGCCGCAGGTATTCGGCGGGCTTGATCTCGCCACGGATGAGAGCGCGGTCTTCGACAAACTCGTCGCGGTACAACTCGCCGCGTTGCGGCAGACGCTCGACGGACAGTATCTCGCACAGGCCCTCTATCCGACGGACGAGGCGGCCATGCAGCGCCTGTTGCTCACGTCGGGCGTCAACTTCGCTGCTTTGCGCGATCCGTGGGGCACGCCTTTCCACGTGCGCTTCGCGGTCGTGCGTGAGAACGACGTATTAGAAGTCGTCAGCGCGGGCGCTGATAAACGCTTCGACACGCCCGATGATTTTGTCGCCACGCGTCTCCAACGGCCCTACTTCCGTTTCATCGGCGAAGCGATCAATCGCGCCGTCATACGCTATCACGCGCGCACCGGCGCATACATACGCGACGCCGCCACGCTCAAGAGCGAGTTGCAACGTGAAGCGATCAATCTCGACGCGCTACGCGATCCATGGGGTCAGCCCTATCGTGTGCGCTTCGACGCGGCGGGCAAGCAGTTCATCGTCGGCGTGGACAGCGACGGCCCCAACGGCCGGCTCGATCCGCCGAACGATCCGCACGCCGACGACTTCCGCCTCTGGACGGCGCAGATTGATTACAGCACCGACCTGCGCGCCCGACTCGACGCCGCGCTCGCGCAGCACTTCGCTGTGACCGCGCGCTTCCCGCAAGACCAGCCGGAGTTCGCTGCGGCCATCGCCCGCGCCAATCTGCCCGCGAACGCGCTCGGCGATCCGTGGGGTCATCCCTTCTACGTCACGTTTCGCCAGCAAGCGCGCTATGCGGATCAAGTCAACGTCCAGACCTACGCGCAATACGGGCAACAACCGAAAGCGCGCACAGAGATCACGCCCGTCACGCAGACCATCAATTTTATAGACCTGCGCAGCGCCGGCCCCGACGGCATTGAAGGCACTTGGGACGACTTCGATGTGACGACCATCTTCCGCATCATCGCCGAGCAAGGCGCGAAGGACAAGACGCCGCAGCCCACCCGCACACCCATTCAACTAACCGACGGTAGCGGCGCGATCCACGGCACGATCACCGATCCGAACGGCGCGGGCATTCCGGAAACGACCGTGCAGGCCACGAACAAGTACAGCCGCCAAGTCTTCAGCGCGACGAGCAATGAAGAGGGCAAGTATCTGGTGCGCAACCTGCCGGCCGGTTTCTATTCGGTCGCCATCTCAGCGCCGGGCTTCAAGAATGCGATCATCACAGAAGTGCCCGTACAGTCGGCGAACCTGACACAACTCAACGTCACACTTGAAGTCGGCGCGGTATCTGAGACCGTCGAGATCAGTGGCGGAGCAGTAGAAGTCACGAGTACTAGCAGCTCGATGGTTAGCAGCCGCCAGATAAATGATTTGCCGATCAATGGCAGAAACTACGTTAACTTCGCGCTCTTGCGGCCGGGCATAAACGTGGTGACGAAGAGCGGTGAGACCGCGACGCCGCGCTTGCGTGAATACTTCCCCGAAACGCTGCTCTGGCAACCGTCGCTCGAAACAGATCGACGCGGGCGCGCCCAACTCGATTTCAAACTGGCCGATAACATCACGACTTGGAAGCTGTCCGTCTTCGGCTCGACCGCGGACGGCGAGATCGGCGCGGTCGAGCGCGAGGTGCGCGCCTTTCAACCGTTTTTCGTCGAGCATGAGCCGCCGCGCGTCTTGACCGAGGGCGACGAGATCATGCTGCCCGTCGTCCTGCGCAACTATCTCGACCACGCGCAGAATGTGGCCGTGCAGATGAGACCGGCTGACTGGTTCACGCTGCTCACGCCGGCCGCGTTGCGCGCCCAAGTGCCGGCGGGCGATGCGACGCGCGAGATTTTCGGTTTCCGCACCGTCGCATCGGTCAAGGATGGTAAACAGCGCGTAACCGCTATTGGCGCGGACGCGAGCGACGCGATTGAGAAACCGATCAACGTTCACCCGGACGGCGAAGAGATCGCGCAGACGCGCGCGGGATTGGTCGGCGCGGACGGCACGCTCGAAACGGAGTTGCCGACGAATGCCATCCCCCGCTCCGCGCACGCGGAGTTGAAACTCTATCCGAATCTGATGACGCACGTGATCGAGAGCGTCGAAGCGATCATGGTGCGCCCGCATGGTTGCGCGGAACAGACGCTCTCTTCGACGTATCCGAGTTTGCTCGTCCTGCGCCACTACAAAGTGCTGCATGGCGACGCCGCGCAGTTGCCGCCCATCGCCGCTAAAGCAGATAAATATCTGCGCGAAGGTTACGACCGGCTGCTCTCTTACCGCGCGCTCGATGGCGGCTTCTCTTACTGGGGACGCGGCGACGCGGATGTCGCGCTTACCGCTTACGCCGTCCGCTTTCTCGAAGACGCGCGCGAGTTGATGCCCGTTGATGAAGACGCGCTCAAAGCGGCGCGCACGTGGCTCGTCGCGCAACAACAGAAGGACGGCAGTTGGCCCGCTTACGAGTGGGACAAGAAACTATCTGACCGGCGCACACTGCTGCTCACGGCTTACGTCGCGCGCGTGCTGGCGCG